>JAPUFN010000001.1 GCA_027293665.1 Gammaproteobacteria bacterium
CCACCCTGCCGTCCGTCGCCTCGGCCACCGCACGGCGATTGTGTTCTATCCAGGCCCACAGCCGAAGCCCCCGTTCTGACGCGACGGGTTCTACATCGATGTCGCGGGCGTTTCGTCCGTTGGCACTCGGCCCCACCCGCAAGGTGACTTGTTCGCCCACTGTGCCCTGCAGCAGGTTGAAGATGTTGTCTTCGGAAGTCAGTGGCGTTCCATTGACCGCCAGGATGTACTCACCTTCACGGGCTGCATTGCCGGGAGTAGCGAGTGGCGCTGCGAAAAACGGATTCCAGGATTCACCGGTGTAAATCTTCGCGATACGATAGCGGTTCTTTTCGATTTCGAAATTTGCGCCCAGCAAACCCGTCTGGACGGGGCTTTCCCGGTGCAGGTCGCCGCCACTGATTCGATTGTGTCCCACCTGCATCTCGGCAATCATTTCAATGATCAACGCATTGAGATCTTCCCGGCGACCCACATGCGCCAGCAGTGGTTGATATTGGTCATAGATGCTCTGCCAATCCAGACCATGCATGTTGGCCGCGTAGAAGAATTCTTTCTCCATACGCCAGGCTTCATCGAATATCTGCGCCCATTCCTGAGTTGGATTCACCAGGAGCCGCAGACCGCTCAAGTCGAGCTTCTCAGGATCCATGTCGTCGCCGACTTCGACCGTGTACAGGGAATCATCGTCTTTGCGCAGGATCAGATACTCGCCGTTGGCGCTGATAGCGAATCCAGACACCTCAGCAACAGCTTCGGTAGCTTCCTTTTCTTCAAAGTCGAATCGCATCAGCGTGTTTTCGGGTCCCGATTCGCTCCCGGGCGGTTCGTTCGAGGCACCCGGTTGGACGCTTCTTACGTAGAAGAGGCTGCCGTCGGCGGCTACTTCCAGATTTCCGTAATTCTGCTCCGCGACCGGGAGGGCAACCATTCTCGATGCCAGTCCTGTCAGATCGATTCGGGTGACTGGTGTTTCATCCTCGGCGGCATCGTCGTCATCGCTGTCTTCTTCGGCTCCTTCTTTTTCTTCGTCACCTCGTTCTGGCAGGAGAGGGGAAGGGCTGTCGGTTGCGAGCACAAGTGCATAAAGGCCTGCGCGATAAGGCTTCTCCTGACTGGTCATGTTCAGCCCCACCTGAATCGGACCTGTGTTGGTAGAGGCGGCGAAGTAGAGATACTGACCATCGGGGCTGAATGCCGGAGCAGCGATATCTGCGTTGCCATCGGTAACAAGAGTGCTCACCTTTGAATCGAAGTCGAAGAGGAACAGATCACGGTGAAAATTTGGCTGCTCGCGGGTGTACGCCAGCCAGCGACCGTCTGATGAAGAGGCGGTTTCGACGGAATCGCGTCTTGCGCCAGTGGCAATGTGTGTGCTGCGGCCATTCGACAGATCAATCGCATGCAGGCCGAGATGGTTGTCCTGATAGACAATCTGTCCAGTCTCACCGCGAGTCCAGTCAAGCAGTCGGTAGAAATTATCGCCGAGATCAAATCGTCTGGAGTCGCCCATTCCGGTCTGATCTTTTATGACCAGTTCCTGGCCTGCCGACGTCTGCGCGATGTAGGCGACCTCCTGCCCTGCAGGTGACCACAGGGCGGAATACTCGCGTAACCCGCCCGTGTTTGTGATGTTGCGTGTCGATCCCTGGTCGATTGGTATCGTGAAGACTTCGCCCCGCGCGGTCACAATGGCGCGCTTGCCGCTCGGAGATATGTGGACGTATTGAAGGGTTTTTCCAGCGTCCTTCCACTGTGGACGCAGCTGAGGTAGATCGGGCTTGATGTCGATAACGATTTCGGAGGTTTCATCGCGTGTGAGGTCCAGTTGCTGCAGGCGACCGCCTGCTGAATAGACGATCGATGAGCCATGACCGGCAGCACTGCGAATATCCCATGTTGTTTCGTTGCTGACTTTATCGATCGAACCGTTGGCGGCGTCATACTTGAAGAGATTGAATGTTTTGTTTTCACGATCCGACAGAAAGTAGAGTTGCTCGTTCAGCCAGATGGGATTGATGTTGGTCGCACCTGCACCGGGTATTGTGACTACCGTGTTCTTGGCAAGATCCAGAATCCGAATTGCCGGAGTCGATCCTCCCCGGTAGCCTTTCCAGCCGGCGCTGCCGCCAAACAGGCCGTTGTAGCCTGGCCGGTGCGAGAAATACGCCAGACGCATTCCGGCAGCGTCGTACTGGCCGCGAAATATGCGAGCTTGCATCTGTTTTGCCGGTAGACCTCCGGTAAGTCCGACGTGGTAGAGCTGGCTCGATCTCCCGTGATCCCTTTCGCGCGCTGATGTGAGCACCACCTGCGTACCGTTGGCTGTCCAGCCCAGCGGAGTATCGCGACCCGGGTGCCAGGTCAGCCTGCGAGGCTGGCCGCCGCTGGTCGAGATCACATAAACATCAATGTTGTTCTCGTAGGCCGCCGCAAACGCGATCATGGAACCGTCCGGCGATACGCGTGGTTCGTTTTCTTCTGCTGCAGCGGAGGTGAGGCGACGCGGATTTGCACCGTCGCGAGCCGCTACCCATATGTCCCCGGCGTAAACGAATGCCAGCACATCTTGAGAAATCGAGGGCTGTTGCAGCAGCAGTGATTGCGCTGTGGCAGATGTTGCCAACAACAGATTCAACAGGACACCCGCGATAAACAACGCGTGCTTCATGAACTTCCTCCCTTGAGAGACGATCTTGTCTCGGCCCAGAATGCGACTCGAGTTCAGTGGATCTTTTGCTTGAACCCCACTTTAAGGCCAGTGTCATGAGTTGCAACCCGCCCTTGCTTGACACAGGCTTATACGAGAGGCGTGCTTGCTCCGACCTGGAAAGCTCCGTATCGCGCCTGATCCAGATAATACTTTTCGTGGCGGAGCGCTTGTGAGATTGCCGATGAGCGATCGGGACAGAAAAATATCCAACAGCAGCTCCCATCTGTGGCCCGTGGTCCGACTCGGTCTCGCCGCTGAGATCGCAACCCTGACAGCGGAGCTTCTGCACACCGAGTGGTTGTCCCCGGAGGCGGTTGAGGCACAACAGATGGAGCAGTTCAACAGATTGCTACGTTTTGCGGTCGCTCATTCAACCTATTACGCAGCGCGATTTGCTGCAGCCGGTGCAACCCTGGAGGACTATCCTTCAATTGAATCGCTGGCAGCATTACCGCTGATTGCGAGGCAGGATATCCAGAGCGCGGGTGAGGATTTTTTTTGTGACCCCGTGCCTTCGGATCAGGGAAAAACCGGTAAGACCCAGACATCGGGGTCGACAGGTGAGCCTGTGATCGTTCGTAAGACAGGCATATCACAACTCTTCTGGCATGCTCATACGCTGCGCAATCACTCATGGCACCAGATCCCGTTCAGTGCGCGCTATACAAGCATTCGTGCGAATGTCACGGAATTTCAGGAGCACGCGAATTGGGGTGCGCCGTTCGTCTTTCTTTATGAAACTGGTCCCTCGCAGCTCATTCCTATCATGACGCCATTAGACCGACAAAATGAGCTGCTCGAAGACTTTCAACCGGAGACGCTTCTCATCTATCCAAGCAATCTCCAAGGGCTGGTGGAGATGTGGCGCGAAGGTTCGTTTGGGCTCACTGCACTCACATGTATCAAAACAATAGGCGAGACACTGACCGATGAACTCAGGAGTGCAGTAGCTGAATTAGATGAGAGGATCGCCCTCATCGATGGTTACTCGACACAGGAATGTGGTGCGATCGCGTTGCAATGTCCGCAAGGCAGCGGTTATCACGTCATGTCGGAATCTGTGATCGTGGAGATACTCGACAGCAATGATAAACCGTGCGCGCCTGGAGAAATCGGCAGGGTAGTCGTGACTGATCTGCACAATCTTGCCTCACCGATGATTCGTTACGATATTGGTGATTACGCTCAGGTTGGAGAGAGTTGTTCGTGTGGCAGAGGGTTGCAGAAACTCGAACGAATCCTTGGCCGGCGACGCAATCTCATCGTAAAACCCAACGG
>JAPUFN010000010.1 GCA_027293665.1 Gammaproteobacteria bacterium
GCCCTGGAAATCGTTGATGATGATCCCGTTGCGCGCCGCATTGACGGCGGGCTCGACGAGCCTGGCCAGCGGCAACGTGGCAAGTGCCTCATGCACTGCAAATATCCCGGCGACGCTACCGGGAACGGCTGCGCTGCCAAGGCCGATGTGGAAGGTCTGTGTTGCGGTGCCGAAGTTTGCTTCGATCGGGTATAGCTCCTGATCAGCGGCACGCCGCAGTGGCGTTTGCGGAAAAAAGTCATAAATTCGCGGTGCTGTGCCCTGCGCCTGCGCCAGCAGAAAGCCGCCACCGCCGAGGGAGGCGAGCACCGGTTCCGTGACACAGGCCATGAGCTGTGCTGCGATGATGGCATCGAACGCATTGCCGCCATCGAGCAGAATCTCTTCGGCAGCTGCCGCGGTCTGCGGGTGGCCGCAGGCAATGGCACCCAGGATCGACACTAATATTCCCCGCTTGTTTCAGTTGGTTGAGGTCGGCCAGAGTTCGGGATGCCGCTGCGCCAGCCAGCCAAAGAGCGCTGCGTTCACATCCAGTGGTCGTTCCTGCGCCATCCAGTGGCCGCTGTACACCAGTTTCTCGGTCAGTTGCCGGCATCGCGCCCGCATTGGCACCGCCAGCTGCGAATTGATGCAGTCACAGGTGTAGTCGTACTGCGCGGCGAGAAACAGTACCGGCATGTCGAGGTGACCGTCGTTGACGACCTCTTCGGCGTACTCGGCGTTCGCGGCATGATTCATGTAAACCGAGTTGGGTCCGAAGAATCCGTTCTCTTCGAGTGAGTCGGCATAGACGCTCAACTCATCGGCGCTGATCACGTCTGCGTCCCTCGGCAGGTCGGGTGCCTCGCCCGTATCGCCAAACCAGCCGCCATTGAGTCGCGTCATGGCCGTCCCGGCGGGCAGACCGAAACCGTCCGGATTGCCCTTGCGGAAAAGGAGTTTCACGGTGTTGTAGGCATTTGCCTCCATCTCGGCCTGGGCCGCGGCGAACTGCTCTTCATAGAAGAGCTGGTACTCCCACTGGCCAGCCGGGTACTCGGCTGCGGGATAGATTTCGCGATTGACGAGAGCCACACAGGCGTCCAGCCCGCGCTCCAGGGTGTAATAGGGCACGCAGAGATTGGCCACGCCGTGACAGCGCTCGGGATGGTGACTGGCGATGCACCAGACGGTTGCTGCACCCCAGTCGTGGCCGATCCAGATCGCGCGTTGCGCGCCCAGTGAGTCGAGCAGATTCAACATGTCGCTGACGTAGAGTGATTGGGCGTAGTCCCCGTGCGTCGGATACACATTGGAGCCGCCGTAACCGCGCATATCCGGGGCGATGGCGCGAAAGCCGAGAGCCGCGGCGGCGCGCAGTTGGTGACGCCAGCTCAAGGCCAGTTCCGGCCAGCCATGCACGAAAATCAGCAGTGGACCTGCTGCGGGACCGGCGGCCAGATAGCGAGTGTGGTGTCCCGCCTGGTTGAGGGTGTGCTCTTCGAAGGGTTCCTGCATTTTGCCTCACCGGTTTCGTGCTCATGATAGCGGCAATCAGCAGCGTGGTGAAAAACACGAAGTAGCGGGGCCGTAGATTGCGTGGTATAACACCACGCTTTTTTACGGGATCATCGCATTGGCACACGCCCATACCGTGCACAACGACAGACTCGATAGACTGGCCATTGCGCTTTCCGCATTGTGCCTGCTGCATTGTCTGGCGATCCCACTTGCCGTGCTCGCAGCGCCCGCCGTGACCGTCTGGTTAAGTGGCACCGAAACCGCCGTGCATTGGGCATTGCTTGCCCTGGCAGTCCCGCTGAGTATCTGGGCCTATTCACGGGGTTATCGGCGTCATGGTGGGGTTGCAGCTACCGTGCTTGGCGGCCTGGGGCTTGCGCTCATGTTAGTTGGCGTATCGCACCTGCTCGCGGCGAATTGGGAGATCCCGCTCACACTCGTCGGGGTGGTCATGGTCAGTGTCGGTCACGGCATGAACATCCACCGCTGTCGGCAAGCCCACACTGCAGTTTGAACAGCGATCTTTTGTAGTTCAGGCGCAGCCGCTCGAAGTTCAGGCGCGGCCGCTAGAAGCTCAGGCTCAGGCGCGTGGCGGCGCCGCGAAAGGTCAGAGTGCGCACGCTACCGGTGTGCTCGACGTTCACTGTGTTCACCTGGTCATCCCAGATGTCGCGTAATGCGCGGTGACTGATCTGTAGTCCAGACAGGCGCAGCGCTGGAAAGGCCACGGTCTGGTAGACCCAGAGAAATTCGCCATCAAGCTCTGTGCCGCGCAGTTCCAGAGGTAGCCGCTCACCATCGGGGGCATAGATCTCAAAGCGCTCATGAACGTAGATGGCAAATCGCTGCCGGTCGTCTGCGGTGCCCACAAGATCAGCACCTCTACCGGCGATCTGGCCTACCACCTGCTCGGCGTCATGCAGGAAAAATCTGTGCATGATTTCGATGCGCTCGGTTCGCTCGTTGAATAGAACAGTCGTCATGGCCGCGCGCATCTGGTGAGCTGAAAGCGGCAGCGCAAGCGAACTCAGCAAGATGGAGATGACGATCAGCGTGCGCCTGGTACGTTGGTCGTCCGGTGTGCGGGTCAATCGACCGCCGTCCTGGTCAATCGACCACTGTCCGGGTCACTCGACCACCTTCAGCGGCACCAGTTCGTCGCCACTGGAGCGAACGACGGGAGCGGAGTCAGGACCGTCAGTCTTTACTGCATCGGTTTTCAATTCGGTCTTCATGTCCTGCATGAGATCACGTTGCTGGATTGCCTGCGGCGACTCGGGTGGGTCGAAAATCTCAAGGCGCGAAGGGATGATCTTGCGCGGATAGTGATTGTTCGAGACATCGACATCGGCCGTCTCCCAGTGTGGGTCGACTTCAACAGATTCGATGTCTTTCAGCCGTACGATCAGTTTTTTCAGGCTTACCGGATTTCTTCGCCAGATCTCGGCAGGCAGATAGAGTTCCTCGGTGCTGGCATCGGTATAAACGAACTTCAGGATGATCGGCATGACAAGACCGCCGACGTTCGAAAATTCGAGCACGTAGAAGTTGGCGTTCTGCGCAATTGCTTTCTCAAGCGCTTCCCGCTTCCACATGGGATTGCTTTCCAGCGGTTCTTCCAACTCTTGCAGATATTCCTGAAAAGCGTTGCGGTCCTTGTTCGAAACGGTGAACTTGTCGTTCTCGTTGTAGAAGTCTGCGAGATCCGGCATGCGCTCCACTCGAGACGGTCGATTCTCCGCTGCGTTGTTCATGTCCGTTCGCGATTCCGGCTCATCGAGATACTCCTGGCGCAAATAGGGGTATTCAACCTCCGGGTCTTGCGTGTTCACTTTCATCTTCGTGATCTTATCGATCGATATATCGACGTGGTCTGTCGTATAGAACCAGCCGTGCCAGAACCAGTCGAGGTCGACGCCCGATGCTTCCTCCAGCGTTCTGAAGAGATCGTAAGGGGTGGGCCGTTTGAACATCCAGCGTTGAGCGTACTCGCGGAACGCAAAATCGAAGAGTTCACGGCCGAGCACGGTTTCCCTTAATACGTTCAGCGCGGTTGCCGGCTTGCCGTATGCGTTGTTGCCGAACTGGAGAATGGACTCCGAGTTGGTCATGATCGGCACCTGGTTTTCGCTTTTCATGTAGTCGACGATCCAGCGTGGCTCACCGCGCCTGGAAGGGTAGTCGTCCTCCCATTCCTGCTCGGCTATGAACTGTAGAAACGAATTCAACCCTTCATCCATCCAGGTCCACTGCCGTTCATCGGAATTGACGACCATCGGAAAATAGGTGTGCCCTACCTCGTGAATGACCACGCCGACCAGAAAACTCTTCTCGTTTCTGGAATAGGTGCGTTCGCCGTCGTCCTGCAGTTCAGTGCGCGGACCGTTGAAGGTAATCATCGGGTATTCCATACCGCCGACTGGACCGTTGATGGATTGGGCGGTTGGATATGGATAGGGAAATGAAAATCGGGAGTACACCTCCATCGTGTGTATGACAGCTTGCGTTGAGTAGCGTGACCACAGCGGGTCGCCTTCTTTCGGGAAAAAAGACATCGCCATCACGAAGGGCATCGCACTGTCGTCCTGCCGGTAGCCTTGCGCATCCCAGATAAATTTTCGCGAAGAGGCCCAGGCAAAATCACGAACGTTGACTGCTTTGAAGCGCCAGGTTTTCATATCGGTTGCGCGGTTTTTCTCGTTGCCGAGCGCCTCCGCCGGCGTGACGATATAGACGGGCCGATCTGCCGTTGCCGCCTCCTTCATGCGTTCGCGTTGCAACCTGCTTAGAACGTTGCCTGCGTTTTCCAGTGTGCCGGTTGCGGCAACAGTGTGATCGGCAGGTACGCTGATCGATACGTCATAGTTGCCGAACTCCAGCGTGAACTCACCGCGGCCGAGAAACTGCTTGTTGTGCCAGCCCTCGTAGTCGGAGTAGACGACCATACGGGGAAACCACTGCGCAATGAGGAAGATATCGTTGCCATCGGCTGCAAAGTGTTCGTAACCACCCCGTGCCCTCACCGCGTTTTCTTCGACCAGCCGGTAGTTCCAGTCAATGCTGAAACGGATGCTCTGACCGCTGGCCAGCGGCTTTGCCAGATCGATGCGCAGCAGCGTGCCGACGATCGTGTGCGCAAGGCTCTGACCGCTGCTTTCCACCCGGGTGATGTTGTAGCCGCCATCGAATTCGGCCATGAACTGCAACTGACGCAGTTCGTAAAACGTCAGCTTCTCGCTTTCGCTCAGGGTCTGCGTCCGATTGCCGATTGAATCCTCGCGAAAAACGTTCTGGTCGAGCTGCAGCCACAGGTACTTCAACGAATCCGGTGAATTGTTTTTATAGGTGACAGACTCGCTGCCGGTGATTTTGCGCTCTGCCTCGTTGAGGCTGACGTCAATTTTGTAGTCTGCCTGTTGCTGCCAGTATTCGTGCGCGGGTTGTCCTGCCGCGTTGCGATAAGCATTGGGCGTTGGCCAGATTTCATCGAGCTGGCGGAATTTGTCGACAAACTCGCCTTTGGTCTGCGCCACGGGATTGGCAGTTGCGAGCCCGGTAGCGCAAGCGAGCAGAATCGATGCCGTCAGAAACGCTGTGAACCGTTGCACATTGGTGTTCGATCGCACAATCCTGTGGGTTGTGGATTTACCTGTCGTGGTGGTCATCGGATTTTTATTCTCGTCGCAAAACAGTGACATCCGGAAAACTCTTTGACTATCATCCGGAGTAGCGCAATTAGCGTATCTGAGTGGGGAGAAAG
>JAPUFN010000100.1 GCA_027293665.1 Gammaproteobacteria bacterium
AGATTCTCACACTCGATCATGAATTCCAGACGCAGTTCATCCGCCAGTAGAATGTCCAGAACTGTCATGTCACTGAACGGTACCGGTGCTCGAGCTTGCTGCGCGGTATTGATGATACCGGGGAAGCGGCTACTGAGCTCATTGCGGTTACTGACGATTGTCGATGGCTCTTCGGTATCAAGCTCCAGCGCTGCAGCCAGCGAGTTGCCCGATATGACGAGATTCAGCTCCGCAGTGAGTTGCGTTTCGAGATACGCGTCGGACTTCTCCGCCACCCCGGAGTCACTGAGAAGTTTTTTGCCTTCGTGGGAGAAGCAATCCCGCAACAAAGGCAATATCGCACTGTCTTCGCGCAAGGCCGCAACGAGCGCTCGAGGGTCAGGCAGATCAGAAACCCGGAGAATCTGCTGCATTTCCGCAGGCTTCTCCAACAGTTCCCGAAGCGCACGCAGGTTGCCTACCGCCCCGGCTTTCCAGCGGTTGTACAGAAAAACGCCAACGGCGCCGAGTAATCCAGAGCGGGCTTCTTCATAGTTCTTTTTCGGCTCACCGAACAGTAACTGGGCGATGCGGCCACGTTCGTCATGGACTGCCTGTTTCTTTTCCCGATAATTTTTCCACGCCTTGGAAAGCGCATCATCGTAGACGACCTTGTCAGGGTCCTGCAGCCACTTCAGAAATGTCTGGCGTCGCTCGAGATCTGCTCGTCTGTCCAACTCACCGCGCGGCAATTCCTGATCGGCCAATCGGCCATACTGTTGCGTCGTGGTCGCTTTGATACGCTGGCGAACCTTCAGATAACGCAAGTAGCGATACGCAACACCAAAGACGTTGAGATACTCAGTGGGATTCTTGGTTAGTTTGAGAGAGGCACTCGACTGCACGGTCTGCAGCTGTTGAGACGGATTCAGGTAGCGCTGCAGGCTCTGTCGATAGTGATCGAGGATATAGGGATTGTCTGCAACAAATTCCTTAGCCCGATCTTCGACTCTCTCAATCCCGGCCACGATAGCAGCCTGCAGATTGGCGACGCTGGGATCACCCGGTTCGTAGTCGATCACGCCATCGATGTTGCCCTGCTCAAACAGTTCGTACGCAGACAAACCGACATACTTGGCACACTCCTGCCAGGACAGATTCAATCGCCGCGCAATACTGGCCAGACCTTGAGGCTGGATGGTGCTGAATATGCCATCGCGCACAGCAAGAATGATGTTGCTGGCTGCAAGCGGAATTGCCCCGCCGGAGTAGCCCAGGCCGTAGACAATACCGACACTCGGCACGTCGACGTTGCTCATCTCCGCAATGAGTCTTGAGATGCTGTGGGCCTGATTTTCGCGGTTAGCTTCTTCTTTGGGATCCGCACCCGGTGTATCCATGAGCGTGACGATTGGCAACGCACGCTTGGCATAAATCTGCGCCCGGTCGGCAGCGAGCAGATGATGTGCTGGACCCCAGACGCCGTTGAGCTTCGAGCGGTCCTGTGCAATGAAGCCGATGGAACGCGGCTCACCTGAGAAATCCATCTCGATGATTGCGGCGTAGAACGGTCCGTCGCTAACTTCCTCAACGACGCGGCCGAGTTGCTGGATAATCACCGGCGCGGCAATCCTTCCCGGGTCCTCCGCACGAACCACAACGTCTTCTATGTAAGAATCAACGTCCAGATTAGCCAGATGTTCCTGCCGTCGATGAATCTCCGCAGGATTGAGGCAACCGGGTAACGATTCGTCGCTTACCGCACGCGGGAACAAGGAAAAATCGAGCGCCAGACTCTCGGCTATCAGGAAGAGCCTATCACCTTCAACGAGCTGTTTATCCACAGGCGAGACATAGGTATAGAATTGGCCGGTACTCTAGCTACTTGCCTGCGCGATGGCAATCGGCGAACCAGCCGCAAGTGCCGGTCATTAATAGAGCAATGGCCGGATCTAAGTCACAGATTTCGTTAGAGAAATCGGCGAAGACGCTGACAGATCGCAAACAGCGCAAGCAAGACCTACTGGGAGCAACATGACGCCGCTGAACTGCAGCATTCTGACGATTTCTGATTCCCGGACGCTCAAAGAAGACACATCCGGCGCACTGCTGGCGGAATTGATTGCACAGGACGGTCATCGGCTTGCAGAACGTACGCTCGTCCCGGACAGCATCTACGAGGTCCGGGCCACCGTCTCGCGCTGGATTGCGGACGCCGAAATCAATGTCGTTGTTACGACGGGTGGTACCGGTTTCACCGGCCGTGACAGCACACCAGAAGCTCTCCTGCCGTTATTCGACAAAACGATTCTTGGATTCGGCGAGTTGTTTCGGCAGATCTCCTTTGATGAAATTGGCGCTTCTACAATTCAATCCAGAGCAGTGGCCGGCATTGCCAACGCGACACTGATATTTGCGCTACCCGGATCGAGTAACGCTGTGCGGACCGGTTGGGATAAAATTCTCCACCATCAGTTGGACGTCAATTTCAAACCCTGTAATTTCGTCGAACTCATCCCCCGTTTTCTCGAACGCTGACGATCCTGCTAGCTTCGAGTGCCCGGGCAGGTAGAATGTGGCGTTTCATCGAAGAGCCCGAAAACTAATGTCCCGTGAAGTCTATGTCCTGGGTGCCGCGCGCACACCGATTGGCGGTTTTCAAGGTGCGCTGGCGACCCTGGCTGCACCTGAACTCGGGGCACACGCCATACGAGCCTGTGTAGATCAGACAAGCATCGACACTGCCAGGATCGATGAAGTGATCATGGGCAACGTCATCAGCGCCGGCTTGAAACAGGCCCCTGCGCGCCAGGCCATGCGCATCGCAGGGTTACCTGATGCCGTGGCTGCCACCACGCTCAACAAGGTATGCGGCTCCGGCATGAAGGCTGCGATGCTGGGCTGCGATCTCATTCGCGCCGGCAGCGCAGACGTCGTTATCTCCGGCGGCATGGAAAGCATGACCAATGCGCCGTACCTGCTGGGTAAAGCCCGCAGCGGACTGCGAATGGGCCACAGCGACTTGCAGGACTCCATGTTCTTAGATGGCCTTGAAGACGCAGAAACCGGCGCTGCCATGGGCTCTTTTGCGCAACAAACGGCGGATGAATACCAACTCTCGCGCGAAGCCATGGACGCCTACGCCATT
>JAPUFN010000101.1 GCA_027293665.1 Gammaproteobacteria bacterium
TCTTGGATCACGCCGCTGTGGATGAAAGGTAACCAGTTCAGTGGTTAGCCCGCCCAGCGAAAGTCCAACGACGCCGATCCGCGTCGGGTCGATGTTCCCGGAGAAGTGTTTCTGACTACCCTCCAGCGACATCGTTGAATCAATCAAAAAGCTCACGTCTGCAGGCTGCTGAATGACATCTGCAGCCATGGGTCCACCCGGGGCAGCACGGTTTGACAAAGGGTAGTCGGCTGCGACGACCACATAACCGTGGCTTGCGAGATTGCTGGCGATGTAGTCACCTTCGGTGCGGTTCGACATAAAGCCGTGGCTGTAAATAATCAGCGGGTGGTCGCTTGTTGAATCATCCGGGTACCACATGCTGGTTGCGAATTGACGCGAAGTGGATCCCGGGTAGTCGCCGTTGGCGGACGTCGGCCGCGAGGAATCGGTAAACACAAGATCGGCCTCGCCGACCGTGTATGGGCCAGGGGCCAGCCAGCTGGCACTTGCGGAATCCGCGGGCGGTCGCTGCGGCTGTGTCGCTATATAGACAACCGCAAGGCCGAGGTAGACCACCGCAGCGAAACCGGCAATACCGAACAAAATTTTCTTAACCATCGTATTCACCCCTTCTTCTTGCCAGCCGGTTTCCGGCCAGCCTATCACCCCGGCGTGAGTCGATGAGGCTGCGAGCCAATCCAACCCGGGCGGTACATTGTGAAAGTGCCGTGCTTACCCTATCGTTGAGGGTTTGGGTTTGCCAAATAGCAACGTACAAACCCAACATGATCAGCGACTAATAGAGGAAAGTAGTAAATGAGCACGGTCCTACGCAAGGAATTTTCGAATCTGGAATTCGATCCGGACGAGTTGCGCGCCAGGTACAAAGCCGAACGCGACAAAAGGATACGGCCGGAGGGCAACGCCCAGTATGTGAATGTCAGCGGCGAGTTCGCTCACTTCATCGATGATCCTTACGTCGAACCGGGTTTCAGCCGGGAGCCATTAACAGACGAGATCGACATCGTGATCATCGGTGGTGGTTTCGGCGGGCTGCTCGCAGGCGCCCGCTTTCGCGAAGCAGGGCTTGCGAACGTGCGCATCATTGAGGCCGGTGGCGATTTCGGCGGCACCTGGTACTGGAACCGCTATCCGGGCGCGCAATGCGACATCGAGTCGTACTGTTACCTGCCACTGCTCGAAGAACTCGGCTACATGCCAAAAGAAAAATACTCGTACGCACCCGAGATCTTTGAGCATGCCCAACGCATCGCGAAATCGTTCGATCTGTACGATGATGTCTGTTTCCAGACCAAAGTGACCGACTTGACCTGGGACGAAGACGCGGCTCAGTGGATTGTGTCGACCGATCGCGACGATGTGATGAGGGCGCGTTTCGTCGTGATGGCAACCGGCCCGTTGAACCGGCCCAAGCTGCCCGCGATCCCGGGACTTGAAGACTTCGAAGGACATACCTTTCACACCAGCCGCTGGGATTACGACTACACAGGTGGCGATCACACCGGCAACCTGGACAAACTTGGCGACAAGCGCATAGCGATGATCGGCACAGGCGCTACCACCATTCAGAGCCTGCCATACGTCGGCGCGCACGCCGAACACCTTTATCTCTTCCAGCGCACTCCCTCATCGGTAGACCTGCGTGGCAACTCACCAACCGACCTTGAGTGGGCAGAGACGCTCGAACCCGGCTGGCAACGCGAACGGCGGCAGAATTTCAACGACATGCTCATAGGCCGACCGGTGGAAAAAGACCTGGTAAACGATGGCTGGACCGACATATTCCGCAATCTGCGACGCCTGATGCCGCGTGGCGACGAGCCCGCCGTCTCCATGGAGGAGGCGATGGCGTTAGCTGAACTCGCCGACTTCAACAAGATGAACAGCGTCCGTGCGCGAGTGGACAATGATGTGGCAGACGACGAAACCGCGGAGATGCTCAAGCCCTGGTACCGACAATTCTGCAAGCGCCCGACATTCAACGACGAGTATCTGCCGACCTTTAATCGGCCGAATGTGACGCTGGTCGACACGAGCGACAGTCAGGGAGTCGAGCGCATCACGCAGAACGGTATCGTCGCAAACGGCGTGGAGTACGAAGTCGACTGCATCATTTATGCGACCGGGTTTGAAGTCGGCACGCCTTACACGCGCCGCGCCGGTTACGAGATAACCGGCCAGAACGGGCAGAAGTTGTCCGACTACTGGGAGGATGGCCTGAAAACCCTGCACGGTTTTTCCGCGCATGGCTTTCCCAACTGCTTCCAGCTCGGACTGGGCCAAAACGGGTTTTCCGTAAACCTGACCGCCATGCTCGACGATCAGGCGCAACACGTCGCCTACATCATCAGCGAAGTGATGGCGCGCGGTGCGAGTTACTCGCAGCCGACGGTTGCAGGGGAAGCTGAGTGGGTGGCAACGATTCGCGGCCTCGCGGTCATGAGCACTTCGTTCTTCGAAGCCTGCACACCGGGGTACTACAACAATGAGGGGAGGGTCGGCGAGCGAGGCGGGCTCTTTACGGAAAGTTATGCACCCGGCAACAATGCGTTCAACACGCTGTTGGCAGAATGGCGCAAGACGGGCGAAATGGCAGGCCTCGAGCTGAACTGAGACGGCAGCCGGGCGAACGGGAGGCTCACATGTCAGCAATCGAATCGCGCCTTGCGATTATCGAAGCCAAAGATGAAATTCGCGAGCTGACCGCTCGCTACTGTCATGCCGTGGTCGACGGCGACGCGGACTCGATCGTCGAGCTTTTCTGTGAAGACGGCGTATTCCGATCGCACACACTGGAGCCGAAGGGTCACGAGGAATTACGCGAGTTTTATGGCGCTGGCGTCGGTGGCAGGACGCACAAACCCTTCGTGCAGAACCATGTGATCGAGATTGAAGACGCAACCCACGCGACGGGCCGTTGTTCGGTCGAAATCCGGGTGATACAGGATGGCGAGGCGTACACCCAGGCTGGTCACTACTTCGATAAATATCGCAAGGATGACGATCGCTGGTGTTTTGCGGAACGCCACTACATCCGCTACCACAACGTGCCGTGGCGGGAAGGCTGGCAGAAGTAAGTGGCAGCTTGCGCCATCAGCAGGTGCTGGATCAGTAAGTGCTGGCGCCGCCTTCGGCTGGAATCACGGCACCATTGACCATGCGTGACTCGTCTGACGCAAGGAAGAGCGCGATGCTGGCAATGTCCTCCGGCATGCCGAAGCCGAACGGGTGTCGGTGATCCACCAGTCGACTTTCCTGTTTCATTGCGGCGGCAATTTGCTCTTCGCGCGACGCTGAGCTGGTAACACCAAGACGCCCGCCGACTCGCTCGCTCAAAACAATCCCCGGTGCGATAGCGTTGGCGCGTATGTTGTCGCGATAGTAGCGTCCGGCAATTGCCTGGGTGAGCGAGATGATGCCGCCTTTCGCCGCGGTGTAGACATGACCGGCGAAAGCCCCTTTCAGTGCGACCACGGAGGTGAAGTTCACGATCGTGCCGCCTCCGGCCTTCTGCAGATACGGAATGCCAAGGCGACAGCAGAGAAACGGACCCTTCAGATCAAGATCGATGGTGTGCGACCAGACCGCCATATCGACGTCGGTGACAGACGCGTCCTCAGCAAGTGAACCACCGGCGCAGTTCACCAGGATGTCAATTTTGCCGAAACGTTCAGCACCCTGTGCCAGTGCGGCGGCCACGCTTGTTTCATCCGTCACATCAGT
>JAPUFN010000102.1 GCA_027293665.1 Gammaproteobacteria bacterium
TGCCGGTGTCGGATTGATTGTCGGAGCGCTTTCAGTTACGGGGCTGGCGGGTACGCTGGTTAATGACCTGTTGTTCATTGCCGGTGACAACGTTTGGATGCTGTTGCTGATGGGTGCAGTCACGAGCTTCGTGTTGGGGATCGGGATGACAGTGACGGCGGCTTACATATTCCTTGCGGTAATACTCGCGCCGGCTCTCGTGAGTGAAGGGCTCAATCCGATGGGCGTTCATCTGTTTATTCTCTACTGGGCAATGTTGTCGTTCATAACGCCGCCCGTCGCGCTTGGCGCGTATGCAGCGGCCAGCATTGCCGGTGCTAGTCCGATGCGCACTGGTTTCAGTGCAATGCGACTGGGTAGCATTATTTATTTTATCCCGTTCATTTTCGTGATGGATCCGGGCCTTCTGCTGCAGGCGGACATTCTCACGATCCTGTTGTCACTAGGTCGGGCGCTGCTGGCAATCTGGTTCATTACGGCCGGTCTGCAGGGTTATCTACTCGGCATTGGTTTGATAAGGCATGTGATTCTGCGCGTGGCCGTAATTAGCGCAGGAGTTGTAGTCGCGGTGATCTAAACATAGTGCCGGTCGTTACGATCGGGAAGTGGCCGTCGAAATCCGTTCGCCCGCCATCCGGCTGACAGAGAAAAGGTGGAGTCAGGCATGAGCTTGCTCGCTATCTATACTGGCAGAACGTCGACGGCAACTTCCAGGGTCTGCTTGCCGCCACCATGGATGAATCCCCGGGTGGGGCTGACATCACTGAAGTCGCGGCCCCAGCCGAGCGTAATGTGTTCGTTTTGCGCGCGCATGTTGTTGGTGGGATCGAAGTCCACCCAGCCGAACTCAGGGCACCAGACAGAAAACCAGGCATGTGATGCGTCGGCACCTGTCAGGCGGGGTTGGCCGTTGGCGGATTGGGTCAGGAGGTAACCGCTGACGTAGCGGGCGGGCAGGCCGAAGGCACGCAAGCAGGCAATCCCGACGTGTGCAAAATCCTGGCAGACACCAGTGCGTGCCTGCAGAACATCCGGGACAGGGGTGTAGGCGTCTGTTACACCACCGCGATAGTCAAACTCGTTATAGATGCTTTCGGTCAGCTCCATTGCCAGTCTGAGGAAAGGTTTGCCCGACGTCAGTAGAGGACCTGCATATTCACGTGCCTGCTGCAGGGATATCTGCGGAGACGGGTAACAGAATCTGCCCGCATCCCAGGCGTCTGCTTTGGTCGCAAGGCGAACCATTTCTGTGACCTGTTCCCAGGGTGGACTGAGATCAAGCAGTATTTCCTCGTCAGCGCGGACATCGATCCTTGCCTGGCTGGTGATGGCAAAAACGTCATGTGAGTCGCGGATGACGAGGTCCGTCACCGTGTTTCCAAAATAATCGATCCGTTGCAGCAGGCTGATTGGGCTCGGCTCTACGGTAAGCTGCGTGGACACAACTCTTTGTTTATTGAACTGGCGCGGAGTGAGGTGCAGCAGTTGATAGGACGTGCTCACCGGGTGTTCGTAGGAATAGCGCGTCCTGTGTGAGATTTCGTATTCCACCTCAGTGCCGCTGTCCGAGCGTGTGATCGAAATACGTGCGAGTGATCACCTGATGCAGAGTGATCATGTTCTGATCGATACGTTTGAGCAGCCTGTTCAGATGAGTGCGTAATCCCGCTTTGCTGACTACGGTCACAAGTTTATCGACGTCGGCCAGAATCAGTTCGTGTTGTGTGGCAAGCAACAGGCGTTCGGTTTCAGCTAAGCCTCCATCGGATTGATCATTGGGCATCGTCTGGAAGTGCAGCTGCAGGACTTCCACTTGGTGAATGACCGCACGCGGATTGGAATTGTCGACAAGAAGCAGATCGAGCACCGTGTTCAAAGTGGGATTGGACTGATAGCGCGCACGGTGTGTGATGCCGCTGTCGCAGGCATCGAGCAGCAGGGCGAGTGCGCCAGGTTCCTGCGGCTCGCGGGTGCACAGTTCGCGGATGATCCGGATCACGAATCGGCTTCGTTCGAGCCGCCGGCCACTGTCGAGTAACCGCCAGCCATGGCCGCGTGTCATGTTTTCATAGATCTGACCGTTGACCGCGGAGAGTTTCTCGACGAGATCATCGAGCAGGCGGACGACGTCGGCTGCGGTTTTCACTCGCCAGCGTTGCTGTGGAATCTCCGAGAGACTTTCGAACAGGCGCCAGGCGTCGCGCGACAGTCTCTCGCGCACGTGTTCGGCTGTACGATTCACATTGAGGAGCACTTTGGCGAGACCGTCATCGCTATCGGGATCGAACAGGATATTCAACAGTTCCTGCTCGACTGCCGAGCGCCCCTCACCGGCGGCGCGTCTTGCTCGCTGCACAGACATATAGCCCATCGAGGCAAGCAGCCGGGTCAGTATGCTGAGCGCAACGGGTTGCTCCGTGGTTTCACCTTCGCCGCTGATGTAGCGGAAGAGGGTGCGATACAGCCGCACCGCGCCTTCCGTGCGTTCCAGGTAACGACCAAGCCAGAAAAGATCATCTCCGGTTCGGCTTGGCAGGTCGCGGTCGCTGCGCCGGGTGGCGATCATTTCGACCGGGAGCGTGGTGGTTATGTCTCCCTGCGCTTTCGGCAGCCAGACGTCCTTGCTGATGTCACCGCTGGGCGTGGCGACTCGCACCAGACCCCCGGGCATCACCTGGTATCCCTCGGCCGTAGCGGCGACAAAAAGGCGCAAGGTCATGGGTGCTGACTCCCACTGTCCAGCTTCACTCCAGTAAGGCACCGTGGACAGTTGAATTCGTTCACGGCCGACAAAATCGTAGGGTGCGTTGTCGATGTGGCTCACCAGCGAGTCACTCTCGAGGGCTTCAATGTCGCCGGACATGTAGGCGTCTACACTGCTGGCGAGCAGGGGCTTTCTTTCGAACGCCCGGCGGATCACGACGTCTGGTAGATGATCCATCACGAATTTGCGTTCCAGGGGTTGCCCGCACCACCAGGTGGCAAGGCTTGGCAGGAGAAGATCTTCTCCCAGCAGGCTCTGACACAGCCCGGGCAGGAAACTCATGATGGCATCGTTTTCGACAACGCCCGAACCGATCGAGTTTGCAATGCGAACGTTGCCACCGCTCGCTGCGGCCAGCAGACCGGGTGCGCCGAGCAGAGAGCGCGGCTTCAGTTCCAGCGGGTCGCAGTCAATTGACTGAATGAAGCGGGAAATCAGATCGATCCGCTTGAGACCCTCCAGGGTCTTCAGATATACCTGGTTGTCGCGGACCGTAAGATCCGCACCTTCGACC
>JAPUFN010000103.1 GCA_027293665.1 Gammaproteobacteria bacterium
ACCTGAAAAAATTTCCGATAGACACGGTCAAGGTGGATCGCAGCTTCGTCATGGATATTCCCGAAAGCTCTGACGACAAAGCAATCACATCAGCGGTGATCGCAATGGCGCACCGTCTCAATATGCAGGTCGTGGCCGAAGGGGTCGAGACCAAAGATCAGCTCGATTTCCTGTTGTGCGAGGGCTGTGATTTCGCGCAAGGCTATCTGTTCAGCAAGCCGCGATCGCTGGCAAGCGTCAGGCCCATGTTCGCACCGAATGTCAGACTGTTGCATGGTGAGTAGGTGAACTAAACGACAGCAACACCGGCAGCAGAAAAACGGTGAATACCAGCACCAGGGCGACGGCAATAGTAAGCAGTATACCGATCGAGGCTGTGCCCTGATGCGGCGATAGGGACAGAGCCGCAAAGGTCCCGACGGTCGTCAACGTCGACAACATCACCGCGCGCGGAGTGCTGGAATGCAAGAAGTTCTCAACATCACCGGTAGCCTGAAACCGGTCGACTACGTGAATCCCGTTGTCGACGCCCAGCCCAAACACCAGTGGCAACACCAGAATATTGGCCATATTCAGAGAAACTCCCAGCAGGACGCCGATCGCGAGAGTGAAGAGCGCGGCCAGCGCCAGTGGGATCAGGATAAGCACTGCATCGCGCACATTGCGGAACGTGACAAGCAGCACCAAAAGGATACTGACAAGCGCGAACGCCAGTGCTTGTTGAAACGAAGAGACGACAATTCCGCCAACACCCCACTCGATCACAGGCCGTCCCGTTGCTATCGGCACAACCTCCCTGACGCTTTCGATGAATCGACTCAACGCTGCGACCGGTGCTACGTTTTCGGCCGGGACTACGACCGATAGAAAATCACCATCGTCACTTACCAGCCTCGCGCGAAGTCGGCGCGGCAAATCATCAAATTCAACTGTTTCAACGTATATCGCCTCCCGCAACCAGGCGAGTTCCTTGAGCAAAACGCTGATCGACGGCTGTTGCCAATCTGCCAGCACCTGCCCTTCGGCACGGAGAAGTTGCTCGAGGCCCAAAGCAAGACGCTCGAGTTCAAGGCTCGCCGGTGCCATTCTGATCGCTTCGATCAACGCCGTGATTTCGGCTCGCAACTCAATCGCCGAGGGTGCATCTGCGCTCCTCACGGGGGCGATTGCACTGAAAAGCAATTGTTCGAGATCCTGTAAAACGAACAGCTTGTCCGCCTGATCTGCGGGGACATAGTCAAATGGCGTCGTGACACTGTCCACCGTAACGAGCGCCTCCAGTTCGGCCTTCGGGATTTGTCGTTGCGAGAGAATGTTCAGCGAATAGTCTGTGGCAATGTTCCCGGCCTGCAATTCCCGCAACGTGCGCATGGACTGAGCATCCGGGTCTTTCAAGGCCAGAACGCTGTAGTCGAACTTTGCTTGAGACGCCGAGAAAATTGCACCCAACGCTGCAATTGCTATGGCTGCGATTACCCCGACCCGTCTGCGAATCAACCAGCCCACCAGTCGGTCCGACGTTGGGATATCGATAACATGAGGTCGAATGCTGCCTACTGCTGCGTAAAAAGCCGGGAGAAAGGTAAAAGTAAGAAACGCAGCCACCAGCATCCCACCAGCGGATATGACGCCAAGATCGGCCAAGCCCTGGTAATCTGTCGGCCAGAACCCCAGAAAACCGAGCGCCGTCGTGACTGTACAAATCACGATCGCGCCTCCCACGCTCCCCGCCGAGTCCTGCAGCGCCTGAACAGCCGCATCGTCAGACACGTTTACCGCTTCCTGGTAGCGCAACGAAAAATGAATCGCAAAATCCACTCCAAGGCCGAAGAACATGACGAGAAAAATGATCGAGAGAGTGTTGTATTCGCCAACCGCCAGCATGGCGTATGCCGATGTCCAGATAATCCCTATAACGAGCATTGCAAAAGTTGCCGCGATGATCTTCAGCGATCGCACGCCAAGAAAAAGAATCGCGAACAACAAAACAACCGCAACCCAACCAGCAAGTTGGACGCCTGCCATCGCTGCTTCAATCTCCTCGTGGGAAAGTGCGACTTCGCCCGTGATGCCGACAGAAATTTCCGCGGGGAAATCCATTGCATCGATAATAAGGCGCAGCTCCTGCATGACCGCTGCATTCGGCAGTGTCGCGCTGAAATTCCTCTGGCCTTTCAACAGAATCAGGCGATGCCAGGTGTCCTGACCTGAGAAAAATTCATCCGTCCAACGGATAGTCGAATCTTCCCCCGCGCTATGCGCCTGAGCCGATTGCGTCAGCAGCCGGACGGTTGTCGCAAAACCGGCTGCGTCGGTCTCACCGTTTGCAACCCCTTCGCGCAGGAGCTTGAGGATGCTGCGCAAACTCGGATCTTCGGACACAGCCGTCAGCATGGGCTGTGCCTGTGCCAGCCGGTCAGTCATGTCGTAGAGATCGTCGAGCGGTAGATAGAGCAACGCATGGCGGCGGAAAAACGGATCGTTCTGCGGCGAGTACACGGCTCTGAAGTATTCCTCGCGCGCTGCGATTGAAGCCTCGAGCCGGCGGGCCGCATTTTCGACTGCCATGAAAGAGGCGCCTGATACCACCACGATCGCGGGATCCACCAGGTCCGGGAACTTCTCTTTATAGGCTTCGAAATCTTCGCGCCAGCCGGCTTCCTGGTGAATGAGCTGGCTGAGATCGGAGTTTATCTGAAACTGGCTGACGGCCA
>JAPUFN010000104.1 GCA_027293665.1 Gammaproteobacteria bacterium
TTCGAGCGCAGATTACTCTCCGATTGGACAACCCCCAGAGCGTCCAACCCCCGCACCAGATCCTTGTATTCAAAGCCCTTGAAGGCCATGCGCGCCCGGATCAGGCGGCGGATGGTTTGCCGCATTTGCGGAGAATCGAACAACTTATGAGCCATCAGAACCACCAAATAAGAGACTTGTGTGAATAATACGTGACATTTATTGATTTTCAAGTTCAACTTGTCTATGATCCATAAAAAAGACATATGTCTATTATTCAAGACATATATATTTATTAATGGACAGGAGATCGCTATGTTAGACGCAACAACCGTAGTAGGAGCCATTCTGCTGGTCCTTGCCATCATCATCATCACCCGGGCGGTGAAAATGGTGCCTCAGGGCTACAACTGGACCGTGGAGCGATTCGGTAAATACCTGCGCACGCAGGACCCCGGCCTCCACTTCATCATCCCGTTCATCGATCGAATCGGCCGCAAACAAAACATGATGGAACGGGTGCTCGACATTCCGCCGCAGGAAGTCATTTCCCAGGACAACGCCCAGGTGGTGACGGACGCGGTGTGCTTTTATCAGATTCTCGATGCCGTCAAGGCTTCCTACGAAGTCAACGATCTGACGCGCGCCATGCAGATCCTGGTGATGACCAACATCCGCGCCGTACTGGGTTCGATGGAACTCGACGAGATGCTGTCCAACCGCGACCGGATCAACTCGTCACTGTTAGACAAAGTCGACGACGCGACGAATCCCTGGGGCGTAAAAGTCACGCGGGTCGAGATCCGTGACATTTCCCCGCCGCAGGATCTGGTTGACGCCATGGCGCGGCAGATGAAAGCCGAGCGCGAGAAACGCGCGGTCATCCTCGAAGCAGAGGGTGAACGCGAGGCCGCCATCAAGATTGCCGAAGGCCAGAAGGAATCTGCGATCCTCAAGGCTGAGGGACAGCTTGAAGCGGCAAAGCGGGAAGCTCTGGGACGCGAGCGCCTGGCGGAGGCGGAGGCCAAGGCGACCGAGGCGGTCTCCGTGGCGATTGCGAACGGCGATCCGCGCGCAATCAACTACTTCGTCGCCCAGAAATACATCGAAGCCCTTGGCCAACTGGCAGCGTCCGACAACAACAAAATAATGATGATCCCGCTCGAGGCTGCGTCGGTAATCGGCTCGATTGCTGGGATCGGTGAGATCTCGAGAGAAGTATTCAACAACGACACAACCAACGGCATAAGGAGCTGATCATGAACTTTTTTGCTGCTATCACGGCCTATCACTGGTTTGCTCTGGGTCTCATCCTCTTCGCCGCGGAAGCGCTGGGAACAGCAGGCTTTCTCCTCGGCGCAGCGGCGGCAGCCCTTGCGACAGGGCTGGTCATGCTGTTTGCCCCTGAGCTGGCGATCGCCAGCCAGCTCGTCCTCTTCGCCATCGCTGCTCTGCTCGCTACCTACCTGTATTTCGAGGTATTCCGGCAGGCGCAGGACGATATGGACACGCCGCCAATCAACCAGCGCACGACTCAGTTGATCGGCCATGAATTTGAACTGGCTGATCCCGTTGTGCGCGGCGCAGGACGAGTCCAGCTGGGAGATACGTTCTGGCGCGTTCAGTGTGAGGGCGATCTCGCCGCTGGTACCGCGGTCAGAGTCGTCGGCGCAGACCAGATGACACTCCGGCTCGCGTCGATTGATTGACACTGAGCGAATAACAGGATTGCCGTGGGGCAATCCTGATTTGTGTTCCACCGGGGATCTGTGCGAATTTTAGCTCAGCGCCACATCGGAGGGACACCATGCGCCACCATCACAGACACAACCGCAAGGCTGACGGAAGGTTTTGCCGGAGACTTTTCACCACTCTGCTGTTAGCCGGCTGCACGCTGACTGCCTTTTCCGCAACGGCCGCCAACGTGCGCCTGACGATCTTCGACTGCGGCACTATTTATGTGTACGACGTCCGCACGTTCAGTCTGACTAACGACGAAACAACCGTCCGTGAACTGTTCGTGCCTTGCTATCTGATCGAGCACCCTGACGGCCGTTTGCTGTGGGATGCAGGATTGCCTCCCAGCATGGTCGGCCAGGGTCGCATCGAATCACCACCAGACATGGCCATGTCATACGAAAACTCACTCATTGATCAACTGGCCGAGTTGTCTCTGACTCCAGCCGACATCGACTTTGCGGCATATTCCCATATGCATTTTGACCACGTGGGTGCGGCGAATGCATTCAGCTCAGCCACGCTTCTGATACAGGACACCGAGTACCAGGCAGCATTCGTAGACAAGGACAATCCCTATTTCCAGCCCGACCTTTATGAAGAGCTGGTGGACAGTGAAAAGGTAATTCTCAGCGGCGACCATGACGTCTTCGGCGACGGCAGCGTCGTCATCATCTCCGCCCCCGGACATACACCGGGTCATCAGGTGCTGTCACTGAAGCTCGACAACTTTGGCCCGTTGATCCTGTCAGGCGACCTCTATCACTTCCGGAAGAGCCGCGAGCTCAGACGAGCACCACAGTTCAACGTTGACGCGGAGCAAACTTTCCGCTCGATGGACAAAGTGGAGGCTCTCATCAAAGCAGAGGGCGCCACGTTCTGGATCGAACACGATAAAGCACTGGCAGATACGCTGGATCTGGCGCCCGCCTACTATGACTGAAGGACGATTGAGCGGCGAATGAGGGAGGCGGGACTACTGAATCACAGTGACCGTGATTTCCTCTGACATAACCGGAGGCGAGTGCGGGACATGCAGGTGATTTCCAAGCACCAACCGCAGACGGTGTTCGCCTGCGGGTAGCGTCACCGTCGTTTCAGTCTGGCCGCCACCAAAATGGCGAACTTCCTCATTTGCCGGTAACGGCAGGTTCAGCGCTATTTCACCCCGGTGATCGATCAGCAGGTGATGGTGTCCCGTGGCATCTTTCTCGATTCCAGCAGGTGCTACGCCCATTCCACGCAACCCAAACTTCACAATAAACGTTCCCTCGACTTCCGCTGCGTCGACGGGTTCGATGAAATAGAGCTCAGCGCCTTCAGGTGACGGCGAGCTCAACTCCTGCGCGGCAATCGGCAAGCCGGTGAAAAACCCGGTTAGAACAAGGCAGCCAACACCGATCCTCAGTCCATTCGAATATTCTTTTCTGATCATTGGATTGTCCTCACTGAAACCATCACCTGCAGTGACCTTTCGCGGTCCGGCCTCGGGGTACATTCTGCACTAACGGGATTCCTCTGTGTCAACGTTTATCAACCGGAACACCGGAATCTGCCGAGTGAGTCTCTGCTGATAACGAGTGTATCCCGGGTACAACGATTGCGCTTTCTGAAACGCCTGTGCTCGAGCCGCGCCACTGAGCTCCACCGCACGATAAGCCTGCATGCGCCGCCGAATCAGGCACTCGACCCTCGGCTGCGCTCGAAGGTTCGCGCACCAGGCGGGCTCGGCTACCGCCCCGCCGTTCGAACCGATGAGCAATACCGAACCTTCATCGGGCACGTACAGCAACGGTACTTCACGCAGACGGCCGGTTTTCGCGCCAGTGCAACGCAGCAATAACGTGGGTATCACGAAGCTCAAGCGGACCGCGCCGCCCGTAAGCTTCATCAGCGGCCGGTCGACATGAGTGGCCACTTTCATGAGCGTCCAGCTCAGCCAGCGAATTGACACAATGCGAGAGAAGCCACGCCACAGGACGTTCGTCACCTCACCTGCCCTACAACCGGTACGCCTGCACTGCAGTATCGTGAAAAAGTGCTGACTTCTCCAGTTCGGATGCATCCGCGACTATCTTCTTAAACGCATTCCACAAAACCGGATAAGAACAACTTTGCTTGTCGACCGGAAAATTACTCTCGAACATGCAGCGCTGGGCACCGAAACAATCGATCGCATGACGATAGTAGTCGCCGGTCGCCGCGACGATTTCATCAGACGTCACCGGTTTTTCGCGTTTGTGGAATCCCAGGCCGTTGATTGGCATTACCAGCCCGCCCAGCTTGGCCACCACGTTGGG
>JAPUFN010000105.1 GCA_027293665.1 Gammaproteobacteria bacterium
CGCGCCCCTCCTCGACTGTCATATCCAGCACTTCGTGGATGTTTTTGCCCTTAAATCGCACATCGAGCGTTTCCCGGTTGTAGCGTTTGCCTCTGCAGACGTCACAGGGCACGTAGATGTCCGGCAGGAAGTGCATTTCGACTTTGATGACGCCGTCGCCCTGACAAGGTTCGCAACGCCCACCCTTCACGTTGAAGCTGAATCGCCCCGGTTTATAGCCGCGAATACGTGACTCCTGCGTCTGGGCAAAGAGTTCACGAATGGGTGTGAAGAGTCCGGTATAGGTCGCGGGATTGGACCTTGGCGAGCGACCGATCGGGCTCTGATCGATATCCACTACTTTGTCCAGATGCTCGAGCCCCTGGATTTCGTCGTGGTCTGCGGCGGTCAGTGTTGTCGCTTTGTTGAGGGACGTTGCGCTGACGGGGTACAGGGTTTGATTGATGAGAGTCGACTTGCCCGAGCCCGAAACACCGGTGATGCAGGTCAACAGTCCGCATGGGATCCCGGTGCTTATGTTCTGGAGATTGTTGCCGCGGGCGCCGATCACACGCAGCACGCTGGACTCATCGAAGGACGTTCGCTGCGCCGGGACAGGGATGCATTTCTTGCCGGTGAGATATTGACCGGTAATCGATTTACGCGACTTGAGTATTACCTCGAGCTTACCGGCAGCCACGATTTTACCGCCGTGGATACCGGCGCCGGGACCGATGTCGATGACGTAGTCCGCCCGCCGGATCGCTTCTTCGTCGTGCTCCACCACGAGCACGGTGTTGCCAAGGTCGCGCAGGTGCATGAGCGTCTCCAGCAGCCGGGCGTTATCCCGCTGATGCAGTCCGATGGATGGCTCATCGAGAATGTACATAACGCCAACCAGTCCGGCGCCAATCTGACTGGCCAGACGAATGCGCTGGGCTTCGCCGCCGGAGAGCGTCTCGGCACTGCGGTCGAGCGTGAGGTAGTTGAGTCCGACGTCCACCAGAAACTGCAAACGTGAGCGGATCTCCTTGAGTATCTTATCGGCGATCGTGCCGCGGCGGCCGGTGAGCGAAAGAGATTTGAAGTATTCGAGGGTGTCGTACACCGAGCCCGACGTTACGGTCGGGAGGTTTACGCCGTCGATGAATACATGGCGCGATTCTTCGCGCAGGCGGGTACCGCCGCAATCGGGGCAATCACGCACCCGCAGGTATTTCGCCAGATTCTCGCGCACCATGCTGGAATCCGTCTCAAGATAACGGCGATCCATGTTCGGAATCACGCCTTCAAATTTATGACGCCGGTGGATGACGTCACCGCGATCGTTGACGTAGCTGAAATTAATGCGTTCGCCACCGCTGCCGTAGAGGATGGCGTCGCGGTGTTTCTTTTTGAGTTTCTTAAATGAGCTTTCCACGTCGAACTTGTAGTGTTCGGCGAGCGAGGAGAGCATATGGAAGTAATAGACGTTGCGCCGGTCCCAGCCGCGAATGGCGCCTTCGGCGAGCGTGAGCTCCTCATCCTGGATCACGAGTGTCGGATCGAAAAACTGCTTCACGCCCAGGCCGTCACACGTTTGACAGGCGCCTGCCGGATTGTTGAAGGAAAACATCCGCGGTTCCAGCTCGCTGATACTGTAGCCACAGACGGGGCAGGCAAATCGTGCCGAGAATATCAGCTCGTCAGCGCCGGGATCATCCATGTCTGCCACCCGGGCAATGCCTTCGGTCAGGTCCAGCGCCGTTTCGAAAGACTCCGCCAGCCTCTGCTGCATATCGGGGCGGATGCGCAGGCGGTCAACGACGGCTTCGATAGTGTGCTTCTTGTTCTTGTCGAGTGCCGGTGAATCATCGAGGTCGACCACGATGCCGTTGATTCGCGCGCGGATGAAGCCATTACTCATGAGCTCCTGGAAAACGTGGAGGTGCTCGCCTTTGCGCTCGCTCACCACCGGCGCCAGGATCATGATGCGCTTGTCCGCTGGCAGTGCGAGCACCTGGTCCACCATCTGACTCACCGTCTGGGCATCGAGCGGTTTATCGTGGTGCGGACAGCGCGGTTCGCCGACCCGGGCGAAGAGTAACCGGAGATAATCGTAGATCTCCGTGATCGTGCCTACGGTGGATCGCGGATTGTGGGAGGTGGATTTCTGTTCGATCGAGATCGCGGGTGAGAGGCCCTCGATGTGGTCGACGTCGGGCTTCTCCATCATGGAGAGAAATTGCCGGGCGTAGGCTGAGAGCGATTCGACGTAGCGGCGCTGACCCTCGGCGTAGAGCGTGTCGAAGGCGAGAGACGACTTCCCCGATCCCGAAAGACCGGTGATTACGATCAGCTTATCGCGTGGAATGTCGAGGTTGATGTTCTTGAGATTGTGGGTCCGGGCCCCACGTACAGCGATTGTGTCCAAAATTCCTGCTCGTCGGCGAAACCCATCAACATAGACTGATAGTTTCCGCGGGGCAAGCTGGAGCATCACGCAATTCCAGATGGCGATTCGCGCAAGCGATTTTGACCTGTATCCGTGGGCTTGGATTGCCGGATGCGCTAAACTGTCCGGTGGACACGAAGGCAAATTCAGGTAGAGAAATATGGCGCGGGGAATCAACAAAGTCATCCTTATCGGAAATCTGGGCAGAGACCCGGAAACCCGGTACACGAAGGGCGGCAGCGCGGTCACGAACTTCAGCGTCGCGACCTCGGATAGCTGGCGGGATAAAGAGTCCGGCGAGCAGCAGGAGCGCACCGAGTGGCATAACGTCGTTTGTTTTGCGCGACTGGCCGAGATCGCCGGTGAGTATCTGAAGAAAGGCTCGAAGGTATATATCGAAGGCAGTCTGCGCACGAGCAGCTGGGAGGCCGACGGGCAGAAGAAATACCGCACCGAGGTCATGGCGCGTGATCTGCAGATGCTCGACAGTCGCGGTGGCGGCGCGCCATCCGGTTTCGAATCGCAGGCCCCGGCCCCGAGTCAGGACAACGCTGCAACAGTTGCCGACAGCGACGACTTCGACGACGATATTCCTTTCTAGCGGCGGCGGCCTTTCTAGCGCAGAGAAGGGGCGATCACGATAGCGCCGAGTCCCACGCCCAGAAGTATCCGGTAGATCACATAAGGCCACATGCCGGTGCGCTCTACCAGGCGTACGAATGCGGCTATGCAGAGATAAGCACTGAGGCCGGCAAGGCTCGCGGCGAGTGCCATCTCTCGCCATAGCACGGGTACGGGATTGCTGAGCAGATCCGCCGTGGTCAGCAGGGCGGCGCCCGAGATCGTAGGAATCGCCAGCAGAAAGGAAAAGCGCGCAGCGGACCGCCGCCGCAGACCCAGCCAGAGTGCCGCGGTGATTGTGATTCCCGAGCGGGAGGTACCGGGGATGAAAGCCAGCGCCTGCGCCATTCCTATGACGGCTGCGTGCCACCAGGAAATGCTCGTCAACTCACCACGCCGCCGATCAGCCAGCGCCAGCAGCAGGCCAAATGCAATGGTGGCAATCGCGATGGTCTCAATGCCTCGAAGATTTGCCGCGATCCAGTCACGGAATAGATAGCCGGTGACGACAACCGGCACGGTTGCCATTGCAAGCTTCAACATTTCATCGACCGAATCGTCGTGTGTTCGCCGCCTCACGTAAGCCAGACCGCTCGACGAATAACCCACGAGGTCTGCCCGGAAGTATACGCACACGGCGACCAGCGTCCCGAGATGGACAGCGACGTCGAACGCAAGCCCCTGATCGGGCCAGTCCGTCAACTGGGCCGGCAGGATCAGATGCGCGGAACTCGAGATCGGAAGAAACTCGGTGATGCCCTGAATAAGAGCGAGCGTAATGATTTGCAGCCAATCCACGGCGCGTAAGTCTATAGACCGGGTACGCAAATCGCGACCGCGGGTGTACAGTAATGTGGCCTGTTCAAAGGATTGATATTCGTGAGCGACACCGCTGAGATGCCGTTATTTCCGCTTGCAACAGTGTTGTTTCAGGGTGGCCGGTTGCCGCTGCGAATTTTCGAACCCCGGTATCTGGACATGATAAGCCGCAGCATGCGCGAGCAGTCCCCCTTCGGTGTGGTGCTTATCCGCCGAGGCAGCGATGCACGATTGCAGCCGGACGCTCCTGCGCCCGAAATATTCGAAGTGGGCACAGCCGCTGAGGTGGTGGACTTCAACCAGTTACGCAATGGTCGACTCGGGATTGTCGTCAAGGGTGGCAGTAAGTTCAGAATCACTAAGACCCGCGAGCAGCCCGATCATCTGCTCATCGGTGAAGTCCGCTACCTGCCTGCCGAGCCAGGCCTCGAAGTCAGCGACGATCATGCCTCTCTGGTCACCATTCTGCGTGAACTCATGAGACATCCCGGCGTACAGAAACTCGATCTCGACATCGATTTCGCGGATGCCCGTTCGGTCGGCTGGCGGTTGTCCGAATTGCTGCCCATCGAGCCGGAAATCAAACAGAGTCTGCTGCAACTGCAGTTCCCAAAGGAGCGTTTGCAGGAGCTGACGAGACTGGTCAACAAATTGCGTGGCTAGCGTATAATCCCGCGCCCCCGCAAGAGATTTTGTGGCAAAGCGATTTATCGAGATGAGTGTGGAAGTGAAGGCGGACGGTGACCGCGACATTGATGCGTACATGCAGTCGGTGGGCGAACGCGCGCGTGCCGCATCCCGGGCGATTGCAGCAGCACCAACCGGGACGAAATCCACAGCACTGACCGCCATTGCACAGGCACTGGATGAAGCCCGCGAGGCTCTCAAATCGGCCAATGCGATCGATATGAAGGCTGCGGCCGATAGCGGCCTGGAGCAGCCGCTCGTCGATCGGCTACTGCTCGACGACAGTGCCATTGATCGCATGGTCGAGGGTGTCCTGCAGGTGAGCGCGCTGCCTGATCCCGTGGGCGAAGTCACGGATCTGGCATACCAGCCTTCAGGCTTTCAGGTAGGTCGCATGCGAGTGCCGCTGGGCGTGATCGGCATCATCTATGAAAGCCGCCCCAACGTAACTGCGGATGCGGCGAGCCTCTGCATCAAGTCGGGTAACGCCTGCATTCTGCGCGGCGGATCCGAAGCCATCGAATCCAACAAAGCCATTGCCGCCTGCATCGCCCGAGGCCTGCAGAAGGCGGGTCTGCCAGATGCGGTTGTGCATCTCGTCGACACCACCGATCGCGCAGCCGTCGGCAGTCTCTTGAAGCTGAACGAGTACGTCGATGTCATCGTGCCGCGCGGTGGCGAAGGACTCATCGAACGGGTGAGCCGTGAATCCACCATTCCCGTAATCAAGCATCTCGCTGGCATCTGCCATGTCTACATTGACGATGCAGCGGATCTCGAGATGGCAGTGTCGATTGCGGTGAACTCAAAGACCGAAAAATACGCAGTGTGCAACGCACTTGAGACACTCCTGGTCGCAGAGAGCGTTGCCGACGCGGTACTTCCTGTTCTGCATGAACGCTACTCTCAGGCGGGGGTGGTGTTGAAAGGCTGTGAAAAAACCCGCAAACGACTGGCGGATGCCGAAGTCGCGACAGAAGCGGACTGGTCTGCAGAGTATCTCGGTCCGACGCTTGCGATACGAGTGGTCGAAGGACTTGATGAGGCCATTGCCCACATCAATCAATATGGTTCGCAGCACACGGACACCATCGTGAGTAACAATTACGCCAACGCGCGACGATTTGTCACCGAGGTGGATTCGGCTTCGGTGCTGGTCAATGTCTCGACACAGTTTGCCGACGGTTTCGAATTTGGACTTGGTGCCGAGGTGGGTATCTCCACGGACAAGCTACACGCCCGGGGTCCGGTCGGACTCGAAGGACTGACATCGCAGAAATATGTCGTATTCGGCAATGGAGAAATTCGACACCGTTGATTTGTCTCTTTGGCGGCACATTCGATCCGATTCACAGTGGCCACCTGCACGCCGCGATTGAAGTGTGTGAAGAGTTGGGCGTAGACAGCATCCGCCTTGTGTTGTCCGCGCGACCCGCGCATCGCGATGTGACGAGCGCCACGATCGAGCAACGTTGGGGCATGCTGCAGCTCGCCTGTGGGGATGATGAGCGTTTGCTGCCCGACGATGGCGAGGTCCACCGCTCCGGACCTTCTTTCACCGTGGCCACGCTTGCCGCCATGCATGAGCAACACCCCGACGATTCTCTGGTCTGGGTCATCGGCAGTGATGCCTATGCGCTGCTGCCGCAGTGGTATGAGTGGCAACGGGTGGCGTCGCTTGCAAGCCTCGTGGTGTTGCAGCGACCGGGCCATGACCTGGAACTGAGCCCGCAGATGCGGGCGTTCACAGCGGCCAGGCAGGTGACTGAGCTGACGGATTCCAGCGTGGGACAGGTACTGGTGCTCGCAAGCGTAATGCAATCTGTATCTGCCGAAGAAATCCGAACCATTCTAGCCGAAGGCGGCAGCGCGGACCATTTGCTCCCGGCGGCGGTCGCAACATATATTAGTCAGCATGGATTGTACGGAGGGATAAGTGACCCCTGAAACACTGCGTGACCTCGTGAACAATGCCCTGGAAGACCTCAAAGCCCGTGACGTGGTAACCCTCCCGGTTGCCGATGTCACCGACATAACGGACTACATGATCATCGCAAGCGGCACCTCCAACCGCCACGTCAAAGCGCTGGTCGACAACGTTGTGGAAGAAATCAAAGCGGCCGGGACCCCGCCAAGAGGCATCGAGGGTCGGGAATCCTATGAATGGGTGCTGGTCGATCTGGGTGACGTGCTGCTCCATGTCATGCAGGACGAAACCCGTGAATTCTACGATCTTGAGCGGTTGTGGACGGCATTCCCGACGGATACCGAAACTCAGGTGTGAAACTGCGCCTCGTTGCCGTGGGAACCCGCCTGCCGGACTGGGTGAGTGCCGGTTTTGCCGAGTACGCCCGGCGCCTGCCGCGGACGATGCCACTGCAACTCTTCGAAGTCCCTGCAGCAAACCGGCGCAATCAGGGCCTCGCGCAGATTCGCGCCACAGAGGCGGCAAAATTGCTCGCACAGGTAGGCGGAGATGACTGGGTGGTTGCACTCGACGTCGAGGGTAAGACGTGCAGCACGGAAAAACTCGCGGAGAAGCTCGAAGGTTGGCGTATGCGGGGTAGTGACGTGACATTCCTGGTTGGTGGTGCGGATGGTCTGGCTGAAGATTGTCTGACACGCGCGAACGAGACGATTTCACTGTCAGCCTTCACCTTTCCGCACGCGCTGGTACGGGTAATCCTGGCCGAACAGCTTTATCGTGCCTGGACGTTGCTCACTTCTCACCCCTATCATCGGGCCTGATATGGCACGCACAATCGCAATTAAAGACCCACAGGCCGAACGTCGCGATTTCGTCAATCGAGCGATTA
>JAPUFN010000106.1 GCA_027293665.1 Gammaproteobacteria bacterium
ATCTTGCTGCTGGTGTTCAAGGACACGATCCTGTCACTGGTTGCCAGCGTGCAACTCACTGCACAGGATATGGTCCGTGTGGGCGACTGGATTGAGATGCCGCAGTTTGGTGCCGATGGCGACGTGGTTGATGTGCAGCTCCACACCGTCAAAGTGCAGAACTGGGACAAGACGATCACGACGATCCCGACGCACCGGTTAATTACTGACTCGTTCAAAAACTGGCGTGGCATGTCGCAGTCAGGAGCCCGGCGGATCAAGCGCGCCATTTTTGTCGACGTGTCATCGATCCGCTTCCAGACGCAAGACGAAGTTAATCATTTCACACGTTTCGCGCTGTTGAGGGACTACGTCAAGGACAAAGAACAGGAACTGGCCAATTACAATGCGGGACTCGCGACCGAGGTGGACGCGGAAGTCAACAGGCGACGCCTGACGAACCTCGGCACGTTTCGCGCGTATGCATATAACTATCTGAAAAATCACCCGAGGATCCATAAAGGCATGACGCTGATGGTTCGTCAGCTCTCGCCAGGTCCCGAGGGACTGCCGTTGGAGATTTACTGCTTCACGAGCACGACCGAATGGGCTGTATACGAAGACATTCAATCGGACATATTCGATCACCTGCTGGCAATCGTGCCGGAATTCGGCCTGCGCCTGTACCAGAAACCAGCGGGTTCAGATTTGGCGAACCTCAAATAAATTGGTCGGGGTGAGACGCCGGGTCAGCCGCTGTGCAGCTTGGCCTGCCGGCTAACTGCGCCATTCTCGGCGCGATCCCAAGGACAGTTCACGGACTGCCTATAGTTCCCCCCTGCTAGAGTTTCCCTATGGCCGTAGTTATTTTCCGGAGGAGATAGATTCGAAACTTGATCATGCTTATATCGCCTGGTTATCTGTTTCGATAAGGCGCGACGATTCATACGCAGCTATCAGAACAATGCGACTATTCAGTCAGTCGAACGAGAATGTTTGCAAGCCTTCGCGGTATAAGTTGCGGTCGCAACGTCATTCTGGCGATTCAGGCTTATCATATACGCAGGCCCGAGCCCCGGTTTTGTGATAGGCACGTCGACATGCAGACTCTTGCCGATACTATTTCCGGGTACCCTGAGTCGAGATTTACGGAGTTATTCGGCTAGCTTGCAGCGGCATCCTTCTCGTCACGTTTATCTCCAGCAGCCTCGCTTGACATGTCCTCGGTTGCGTCTTGCACCAGTTTCTCCCGTGTGGTCGCCCTAACGGGATCTACCGTGTATTCGGCCACCTTGAAGTAATAATCCAGATCCGAGCGTTTCAGCACGTAATAGGCGGCATTTTCAGGTTTGGAGAAACGGTAGTTCAAGACTTCACCGCCCTCAGTTGTCATCCTGACTTCAAATGTTGGCTCGTCCTGCCGGGTTGCAGGACGAGCGTCGCTACCCAACAGAGACTGGATACGCAGCCCGGCAAGCTTGCTGATCAGGGCGCGGCTTTCTTGCCCGTTGGTTTGTTCCTTTTCTCCCAGGTCCGCCACCTGCAGCTCGCCGTCCTCCCGTTGCAAAATGAGTCCGGGCATCTCGAGTCGCTGCACAGAATTTGCATCGAGTATGAGAATGTCCTTGTCGATCCAGTCGTCGGCTTTGGCATCTGCCTCCCAGGTGTTGAAATCCACCGCGAAAATTTCATCCCCCTCGCTGGGCCTGACATACACCTTGCGAAATCCGGGGGAGGAACCGACGTAGAGGGTGGCCTGGGTATCATCGTCCGAGAGCAAAATCAGTTTTCGCTCAAACTGCTCCTCGTCCACCGCGAAGCGCTGCGCGGCGCCCCGGGTCCTGGCCACAGGCCAGCCTTTCTCCAGTGCGGCGAGATTGTCCAGCAGCTGCTCGACCTCGCGCTGGCTGGCCGGGAAATCGCCGCTGCCCGGCAGCAGCCACTTACCATCCCGTTTCCTGAGCTCCACACTATCTGTGCCGTCTGAAATCTGCAGAGCGTTCACTGCTTGTTTATCAAAAGACAGTAACTTCTCTTCGGCCTGAAATGTACCGTAATCCTCACCGGTCAGGTTAAGAATCACGGCCAGGACCAGTTGTGTTGCCAGCAGGCCGCTCAGAATAAAGATCCACTTTTTCATCGCTTACACCCTGCCATTTTCTGTGGTGCCAAGAATAGCAGCGTAGCGAAGTGTCGCCCGCTTGTTTGTCTGCCTGCGGATGAGCGCGATCAGGAGCAGACCGAAAAGCGGCAGCCCATAGTTGAGGTATTCCCAGAACAGCTGGGATTCCCTGTCCAGTGGCTTGAGGGTGCGCGAGAAATTCGCCCGGCCACGAATGGCAAGCAGGCCGCTATCTTCCAGAGACCAGTCGAGCGCATTCTCCACCAGCTGGACCGGCTTCAGGTAGCGGGTGCCCATCCCGGAGCTGGCCAGATCCAGCATCGTATCGGTGAGGAAACTGCTGGATGCAAATACGATTATGCGTGCCGACGTGGGAGAGCGGTCGATTACCCGCGCGATGACCGGTGCCTTCTCTTCATCGTCCGCCCGCTCGGCGCCGCTGACCAATGGCGAAGGTTTGTCCTTGAAGTAAGATTCGAACCGGCCTTCCACCGCTACCGCCAGCAGTTGTGCACCCCGTTTATCATCCACCGGAAAACCGAGTTCGCCATACACCTGGAAGTCGGGTTCGATCCCCATGCTCCCAGAGGTCCAGGCTTGATCTGAACTGTGCAGCAGGCGCGCCACTTTACGATCCTGGTTCGCCTGCTCATTCAGAGTAATGGGTGATGGCCAGGTCATCGTGACCTGATCGATGCCCATGGTCAGGCCGCCGTCCTGGCCGAGGCCACTGCTGCGGATATCGCTAAAATAGGGGTAGCTCACCATTCGTGTTTCGCGAAAGACATAGCCGCCGACCCGGCGTTCGATCGGTATGGGGAAAGACGCGTTCTGTGGGTCGAGTACCAACTGCTCTTCCAGCACAATGCCGTGGTGGCTTAGCCAGGTGATCAATGCAGATTCGTTCTTGCGGGCGGACAAGCGATCCTGGATGTCTATTTCGAAGGGTGATGTCGCGACGACCACGGTACCGCCACGCATCAGGAACTGGTCAACCGCAAACAGCTGCCTGATGTTCAGCTTGTCCGGCGATAGCAGCAGCAGCAAATCGGCGTCATCTGGTATCCGACCGCTCATCATGTTGGTGGAGGCAAGGTTGTACGTCTCTGCCAGAGCCCCTCTTAACTGGTCGAAACGGTTTCCGCGGGAGGGCAAGCCGAACATGCCCGGTGTAGAGACCGGGGTGTGGATCGCCACGGTCTTCAGGAAGCCTCTGGAGAAGCGCTTCAGGGCCGCCTGCATGCCACGTTCCAGACCCGCTTTGTCATACTGTTCAGGCAGTGGCACCTGGATGATGCTCCCTTCCCCCTCCAGCGTCATGTAAAACCAGAATGTGTTGGTGTCCATTAGACTGGCGGCCATGGGGCGAAAGCCAAATTCACTCTTGATCTGGCTGGCCAGGACCCCGTCCTCGGCGTCCGGGTCGCGAATGTCGATATTCAGCGCGCCGCCCGAGCGCTCGACCATGTCATGCAATATCGTGTCTAACTCCTGGCGAAGTGTCTGCAGTACTTCGGGCAGTTTCTCGTTGTCGGAGATGTACCCTTTGAAGCTGACCGGATGGGGAATATTCTCGAACGGCTCGCCCGATCCCTGATAGGCATAGAGGATTTTCTTGATGGACAGAGTAATGTCGTACTCGGGATTGCGAAGTTCAACTTCCAGATCGGCCTCACTCTGCATCTTGACCTCGATGAGATCGCTGAAATCGAGTACCTGATACTGGTCACCATACTGGATCAAGATATTGAAGTAGGAGTTGACCACCGTTGCCTGATACTTGCTGGCGAACTGGAACGGCACCGGCTGGATATCGTACTTTTCGTTTGCCTCTTGCTCCAATTCCGGATGCTCCTGGGGATCGATGAATTCCACCCGCACCCGGCCCTCCGCGACGACCGCGTACTCTTGCAGCAGGTCGCGCAGGCGCGGCACCAGTGGCGCCAGCAGTGGATGAGTCTGAGCGCTGAAATAGCCGCGGATCAGCAGCGGTTCCTGCAGTTGCGCCAGGTAGCTTCGGGTGGCGTCTGAGATTGAGTAGACGTTTCCCTCGGTTAGGTCCGCGCGCACCGAATCCACCGGCGCAAGCCATAGATTGGCTGTCAAGAAATTCGCTGCGACCAGCGTGACGACGAGCCCCCAGCGCCGATGGTTGGCATTGGTTGCGTTACCGGCCCAGCGCAGTGACTCCAGCGCGTAGACGTTCAGCGTGAGAAAGACACCGACCAGGCTCACGTAGTAATACAGATCGCGCAGGTCGATTACGCCGCGGGTAATGGAGTCGAAGCGTGAGCCGGAGCCCAGAAGTCTGAGAAACTCCGAGGCCCGGTTGTCGAATAGTCCGGTCAACGCGTCGGTGCCCAGCAGATAGAAGCAGCCACAGACCACTGCCGTCAGGATGAGGCTGACGATCTGGTTTGCCGAGCGCGCGCTGATAAACAGCCCGATAGCCGCGTAGGCCGCCGCCAGAAACCCGGTGGCGAGATAGCCGCCAAACACCGGTCCCCAGTCCAGCGGGCCGAGCAGGCTAACGGTAATCGGCAGCGGGAGGGTCAAAAGCAGAGCCACCGCTATCAGGCCAAGGCACGCCATGAACTTGCCGAGCACCATCTGGTAGCTATCGACCGGCACGGTGAGCAGAAACTCCAAGGTGCCGGAGCGCCGCTCTTCCGACCACATGCGCATGGTAACGGCGGCGACCAGGAAAATCAGCAGCAGCGGCATCCATTCGAACATGGGCCTCACATCCGCGATATTACGGGCGAAAAAAGTCTCCACCCAGAAGAAGACGAACAGTGTCACGGCCAGGAAAGCCCCAAGAAATATAAAGGCAATGGGGGAGGAGAAAAAGCCGGCAAATTCTTTGCGCGCGATTCGCAGAATAGTATTCATCCTGAATACGCTTGCTCAACCGCCGAGATTTCGCTGAAGATCTGTTCCAGGTCGCGGCGCTCGGGTTGCAAGGCGTAGAGTTTCCACCCCTCTGTTGCAATGCGGCTGGCAACGATGTGCGCTGCTTCGGCAGGATCGCCGTCGTTTCCCAGGTCCAGAACATAGCGATTTCCCGGTCCTCGTTGCGACACTGGTTCCACCGACACAACGCCGTCTACGGAACTTAGCATTTTGATCGCGCGCTCCGGTTTGGCATCGACGGCGACCTGCAAACGCTTGCCGGTCAACAGCTCGTCCATCGTGGAATCCAGCACCTTGCGGCCATCGTGGATGATGATGACCCGGGTACAAATCGCCTGGACCTCCTGCAAAATATGCGTCGACAGGATAACGGTGGCGTGTTCCGCCATGCTGCGGATCAGGTCGCGCATATGCTGCACCTGGGTTGGATCCAGGCCGTTGGTCGGTTCGTCAAGGATGAGGACACGGGGGTTGTGCAGGATTGCCTGAGCTACACCCACTCGCTGACAAAAACCGCGGGAGAGTGTCCCGATGGCGTCCGTGGCTTTGGATGAAAGTTCCGTCTGGGCAATGGCCTCGCGTATCCGATCAGTTCTCTCGGCATCAGGAACACCGTGCAGCGTGGCGGCGTAATCGAGGTAATCAATCACCGTCATTTCATAGTAGAGGGGGTCGTTCTCCGGCAGATATCCGATTTGCCGCTGGACGGTTGCGCGTTTTGTACTGATGTCCAAACCGTTAATCTCGATGTAACCGCCAGTGGGTTCGAGGTACCCGGTCAGCATTTTCATGATGGTGGTCTTGCCCGCGCCATTGTGGCCAAGCAGTCCGACGATCTCGCCCGTGCCGATCTCGAAGGACACCTGATCGACAGCAGTCAAATCGCCATATGTTCGGGTCAAAGACTCAACGCGTATCATCAAAAAATTCCTGGTTTATCTTAGTCGTCGCTATGATTCTCGTTTCCTTGAGAGGCGCCATGACCTGAGGTAGGGTTTCTTTGAAAGTCGATCTTGCGTGAGGCAATG
>JAPUFN010000107.1 GCA_027293665.1 Gammaproteobacteria bacterium
CTCGGGATCGTTGATTTTGATGCCTTCATCGCGGTTGGGGCTGACCACCCAGCCTTCTTCGGGGTGTGCTTCGCGAATGTAGACGACAACGAAGGTCACCTTGTCCTGCCAGGTTTCCCACAGATCATGCAGAGCGCCCAACTGAGCGCGAAAAGGAGGTCAGGTGTATGAGCCGAAGATCAGTGCAACGGGTTTTTCACGCGCGGCCTCGAGCAGATTGAAACGCTGGCCCGTGATGATCTGCTGACCAGCACTGAAATCGTAGATCGGCGTGGAGAAATCGAAGGCCGCACCACCGGGGCTGACTTCCGGAGTCGACAGTGTCTCATGCCTGGGATCCGCCATTATCTCCATCGGAGTTTTCGGCGAATCTTCCGGTGTAATAGCGCGCCAGTCGAATCCCGCCAGTCGGTCATCCTCTTTATCAGCCGTTTTATCAGCCATTGCCTGCGTCCCCGTCAGCTCGTTGATACTGCCAATAATATACACCCGCCATCCGCCAGGATGTGATGCTCATCCACTCAGGACAAATTTCGTCACACTTCCCCTACCGTAAAACAATTGCCGGCCAGCACACAGCGACAGCAAGTTACCGGCACACAATCTACAATGCACGAACCGGCAGCAGGCCAGGAGAGGCATATGGCACAGCGACCTTTCGAAATTCAACGGCTTGATCATCTGGTATTGCGCACGCGTGATATCGAGCGGCTTGTCGCTTTCTATGAAGGCCTGGGCTGCACAATCGTTAGAAAACTCGACGCCATGAGCATGTGTCAGATGCGGGCCGGGGATTCAATGATCGATATCGTGAGCATCGCGCCCGATCCCGCCACCGCTGATTCAGCCGCACCTGATTTAGCCGCACCTGATTCAGCCGCACCTGATTCAGCCGCACCTGATTCAGCCGCAGGCGCTGAGCAGGGACGCAATCTCGATCACTTCGCCATTCGGGTGGAGCCGTTTGACGAGTCAGCCATACTCGCCTATTGCAAAGCGCACGCCATTGAATCCCAAACCATGCCGATGTCGCTGTTGGGGGCGGACGGTTACGGTCCCGCAATCTACATCAAGGATCCCGACGGCAATCGCGTGGAACTCAAAGGTCCGCCGGATGCGGATCAGACACCGCCGCACAAATAGGCTTCGACTCGAGCAGGAGAGATCATGGAAAACACGTGGCTGACATGGGCAAAGCAGCTTCAGGGTATCGCATCGACCGGCATTGCCTACAGTGAAGGCGCCTACGACACAATCCGCTACGAAGAAGTAGCCGCTATCGCCAACGCGATGCTGGCAACGCTTGGTAGCGTCCCCATCGCCAGAATCAGCAATCTGGTCTCAGACTTTGCCCAGGGCTATGCCACCCCTAAAGTCGATGTGCGCGGCGCTGTGATCGAAGACAACGCTATATTGCTCGTGCGCGAAGTAAGTGACGGGTTGTGGACCCTGCCTGGCGGTTTTGCGGATATTGGCGTTTCGCCCAGCGAAAATGTCGTCAAAGAGATCTGGGAAGAAGCCGGTATCCGGGTCAGCGCTCAGGGCTTGTATGGGATACGCCACAAGGCAAAGCATGACTACGCGCCCGACGTACGCAACTTCTACAAACTGTTTTTCGTCTGTCGAAAACTTGATGACGAACCACCCAGTCCGGGGCTCGAAACAACCGAAGTCGGCTTTTTTCCATTGGCTGAGTTACCGGCCCTTTCTACCGGTCGGGTGCTGGAAAAGGACCTGGTTGCCGCTTTCGAATTCGCCGCGGATCCAACCCGACTTGCTCTTTTCGATTAATCTGCGAGCAGATAGACGATTTCGGTTTGCCACTTTGCCGGGTCGGGTTCCGTGCCGGGATCGGTAAGATAGAATTCGCTGTGGTTTCTCCAGACCGAGCCCTGCGCGGTATCGTCCAGCTGAAATGTCAGCGCTGCACTCGCCGCCCAGGCCTGCAATTCAGCATTTGCGCTACCGAGCCCTTCGTAAGGCCCGGTGTGCACCATCACCGCGTAACGACCGGCTGGAAATGACCCGGCCACCACGCGATCGTCACTCGAGATTTCACCGACTGCAGGTATGCCAATCTCGATGGACCACTCGCCGCCCGGCGGCGCAGTCAGATATCGTATGAAAGGTGCTCCGGCTGGTCTTGCGCCGCGCTGCGACAACCATGCATGAACCTCCGGCCAAAGCCGGGGAAGCGCGGCCGTCATCTCTTCCATGGTGACCTGCAGGGGAATCGCTGCATAGTCCACTGCTTCGCGCTGTTGTATCTCCGGGTGTGCCATGGGCTTGCCTGCCGTCGAAGTTAACCTGCGTTCGCTCGTCTCGCGGCAAACAGCAAACCCTTGGGAGGATTTCGACAGCCTGAGATCTTCACTATAATGGCTGGTTTTTTGCCGATACGATATACATGCGGGTCACACCCCTCAGCCTTGCTTTCCTCGCTCTTATGTTCTGCGCCAGCCATGGGCTGGCAGACGCAGACAGCGACAATCCAACTGCCGAGCCGAGGTCGAAAACCGCAGATGACATCGGCGCCGCCCTCGGCCAACCGGCTGCTCGCGTACCACCGCGGCCGGTTCAGACTGACGCCGAGTCACCACCGCTGGCGGACGTACTCAACACCATCACTTCCTCGCTAATCAGCATTGGTGACGGTCCAGTTATCGTGCTGCCGTACTTTGCAGAAGCAGATCTCGATATCCTGCTCGATGGTCGACTGGATGAAGCAATCTGGCAGGATGTCCCGGGGTACGACGATATGCTCGTCATCGATCCGGACACGCTGCGAACTCCGCGTTACCGGACACAGGCACACTATCTGTACACCGACGAGGGACTCTACATCGGCGCGAAAATGGAGCAGCCGCAGGAAACTCTGATTGCGCGACTCTCCAGCCGCGACGCGTTCATCAACCGCGACAGCTTCGGGGTCACTCTGGATACATCCGGCAAAGGCCTCTACGGCTACTGGTTCGTCGTCAACCTCGGTGGCTCGGTGATGGATGGCACGGTACTCCCGGAGCGTGCGTTCCAGCGGGAGTGGGACGGTCCCTGGCGGCGGGCGACGGCCGAGTTGGCTGATGGCTGGAGCGCTGAGATGTTTCTACCCTGGTCGATGATGGCGATGCCGCGAATCGACGGCACCCGGGAAATCGGCTTCTGGGTAAATCGCAAAGTAGCTCATATCGATGAACGCTGGAGCTCGCCAGCGCTACCGTTCACCAGTGCCCGTTTCATGTCGGCACTGGGTACTTTTCAAATGGCAGAGGTCAACGCAGCCCAGCAGTTCGCGCTTTTTCCCTATTCCAGCTATACCTACGATGATATCGCCGAAGAAGACGAATACCGCGCGGGGCTCGATCTGTTCTGGCGGCCATCGTCTAATTTCCAGGTTACCGCAACGCTGAATCCGGATTTCGGAGCCGTCGAATCAGACGATGTCGTCATCAATCTCACGGCTTTTGAAACCTTCTTCCCGGAAAAACGCCTGTTCTTCACAGAGGGTAACGAAATCTTCATTACTACCCCACGCTCGCGTATACAAAGCCGCAGTGCTTCCTCCGGTGGGACACGGCAGACAACATCCACTTTCAACCCAACACCCACCACGCTCGTCAACACCCGCAGAATTGGTGGTGCGCCGGACCTGGTCGACGTGCCGGATGATGTGAGCCTCTCCGGCGTCGAGCAAAGCCGGCCAACGGAACTCATCGGTGCGGCCAAGGCCACGGGACAGGTCGGCGGATTTCGCTACGGCGTGATGACGGCATTCGAAGACGATGTGCGGCGTACAGGCGAGCGTGACGGCAATCCGGTCAGGCTGGAACAGGCCGGCCGCGATTTCGCTATCGCACGCCTGCTGTATGAATCGAGCGGCGAGGGCCGCCTGTCTGCGGGATACCTTGCAACAATAACCAGGCGCCCGGACTACGATGCAATTGTGCATGGCATCGATGCGCACGCGCTGACACCCAGTGGCGAGCTCTCCTGGGATGCGCAACTCATCGCCAGCGATGTGGACGACGAGCTGGGATACGGTGCATTCATGGACTTCAGCTATGTGCCGAACCGGGAGATCCGCCACATGCTTCAGGTGAACTATTTCGATGACAAACTGGACATCTCCGACCTCGGTTTCATCCGTCGCAATGATGCGTACGGGTTCGTCTACAACATCAGCCGCAACGTTTCCCAGGGATTGAAGCGGCTGCGCAACAAACGCAGCTCGTACCTGCTGAGTGCCGAGCGCAATGGCGACGGACAGCTGGTACGTGCGGGTGTGTTCTTCCGAAATCAGTGGACGTTTCTGAATCAAACAGAGATACGCACCGAATTCGATTACTTCCCCAAGCGCTGGGACGACCGCAACAGCCGTGGTAACGGCTCGTACAAAACCGAGGACAGGCTGGTCGCCGAGGTCGGGTTCGGATCCAATACCGGAAACAAGCTCAGCTTCAGCGCGCTCATCGGCGTACGGCAGGAAGAACTCGGTGGCTGGACTCAGCGCGCTGCTGCCGGGATCACTTACAAACCCATCGATCGAGTGTCGCTTGATCTCGACCTAAACTACTTTCGCCGCCATGGCTGGCTGGTGCATCAGGAAGATAGAGACCTGACGACCTTTGATGCGACCGATTGGCAACCACGACTCGCGCTGGACATATTTCTGTCGGCCCGCCAGCAGTTTCGCCTGACGATGCAATGGGCCGGCATCCGGGCGGACGAGCAGGAGTTCTGGCGGGTCCCGCTAAATGACGGCAAGCTCGAACACGTCGCCAAGGACCCTGCGGCGCCTACCGACGATTTCACCATATCGAATTTGACGACGCAGTTGCGCTATCGCTGGGAGATCGCCCCGTTGTCAGAATTGTTTGTTGTTTACACACGCGGCAGCAATCTGGACAATCAAATTTCAGACGATTTCAGTAACCTGTTCCACGATGCGCTGATTACACCGGTGTTCAACTTGTTTGTAATCAAACTGCGCTATCGATTCGGCGCCTGAGATTAACCAGCCTAATCTTCGATGCCGAAGACTCTTTCTGAAAACCAGATGCCGGACTCGCAACTCACCACAGAATCGAATATCGCCTGAGCTTCGATTCCTTCGGGACTGCTCGAGTAAGCATCCAGGCCATTACCCCAGATTGCCAGGTTCGGTGAAACACCCAACCAGACGAAATCGAATTCAGTGGTAGCCCGCACCGGAGTGAGCACGAAGACCTGATAGCGGTTGAGGTCGGCATTGTTTATGGCCGTAACTTTCTGCGACCAGATTTCTATCGCCGCATCCATGTCGGCTTTGGTTTTACCCTCTAAATAGGTGCAGCCAAACGATTCCACCACCGTTGGTGAAGACCCATGGGCGCTCACAGCAGCAATGCCCAGAAACGCTCCCAGCAACCAAGTCTGTATCTTCATGCTCTGAATCCCGTTGTAAAACACACCGTACGGACGCCGCGGCCAGCCTCCCCCCGCGAATTGTCTGACAAACCACGGGCCGTTTCTAGTGGCAGGAACACGGGTCATTGGCACACGTTCCGCGACACGCACAATGCGCTTTTTAAGCGCCTGATGCGCTACAGTGCAGTATTTCATACGTTCGGAGATTTGAGTGCAACTTCTGCAGAGGAAGACAAGTGTCTGGCAGCTCGTCATCGTGATCATTGCGTTCCAGCCCGGAGCTGCGGCAGCGGCTGAAGATGCCACGACAGTCTATGTCACCGACGAACTGCGCCTTGGACTGTACCCCGGAGAGATGACCACAGGATCGCCGTCCAAAACGTTATTGAGCGGGGCAAAACTGGAGGTTCTCGAGCGTTCCATGATGTCCCTGCAGGTGCGTACCGAGCAGGGCGACATCGGTTGGGTTAAATCCGGCTATACAGTGAGCGCGGAACCTGCACGACGCAGGATAATCACTCTTGCGGCCGATAACGCCCGGATGGAGACGGCTCTGAGCGCTGCCGACAACGCCAGGGAAGCTGCGACCGGTCGCATCGAAGAGCTTGAAGTACAACTCGCGACAGCCAACAACGGGATTCGCGATCTCCCCGAACTTGAACAAGCCAATGCAGCACTGCGCGCACAACTCGCAGCCCAGCCTACTGCCAATGCTGCGGGATACCTGTGGCTCGACCGCCGTGTTAGAAGCCAGTTTGGCGGCGTTCGAGTGTACTGATGCTGGCGGATTTCGAACGCTATCCACTGACGTTCGGCCCATCGCCAATCGAGAAGCTGCCGCGCCTGTCGGCCGCGTTGGATGACCGGGTAGAACTCTACGCCAAACGCGAGGACTGCAACTCGGGCCTTGCGTTTGGCGGCAACAAACTACGCAAACTCGAATACATCGTTCCGGATGCCATAGCAGCCGGCGCCGACACGCTTGTCACCATTGGCGGCGTGCAATCCAATCACACGCGACTTGTGGCCGCCACAGCCGCAAAAATCGGCATGAAATGTCGTCTCATCCAGGAGAACTGGGTCCCACAGCACGAAGCCCTTTACGACCGGGTTGGCAACATTCTGCTCTCCCGGGTCCTCGGTGCCGATATCGAACTGGTAGATGCAGGTTTTGACATCGGCATACGTTCGAGCTGGGAAGCCGCCATTGCAGACGTCGAGGCAAAAGGCGGCCGACCCTATCCAATTCCGGCAGGCGCATCGGTCCACAAATACGGCGGGCTTGGCTTCGTCGGCTTTGCAGATGAAGTTCGCGTCCAGGAAGAAGAACTTGGATTGACTTTCGACTACATCGTGGTGTGTACCGTAACCGGCTCCACGCATGCCGGAATGATTGTCGGATTTGCCTCAGACGGCCGATCTCGCAACGTCATCGGCATCGACGCCTCCGGCACGCCGGACAAGACTTTCGCACAGGTCCTCGATATCGCTCAGAAAACCGCCTCGCTGGTGGGCCTGCAACAACCGATCACCGCAGACGATGTGGTTCTAAAGCGCGACTACGCCTACCCCACTTACGGTATTCCATCGGCAGAGACCAATGCGGCAATCCGCTTGTGCGCTCGCACCGAAGGCATGCTGACCGACCCGGTCTACGAGGGTAAATCGATGCAGGGATTGCTCGACCTGGTTCGCAAAGGCTTTTTCCCAAAAGGCGCGAAAATACTCTACGCCCACCTCGGCGGTGTGCCAGCCATCAATGCTTACAGTGAAACCTACCGCAATGGTTGACTACCACCACGGACCATCTCTTCGAGTCTGATCAGGCCTGCCAGATGGTCCAGTTGCCAACCAGAAGCGAGTTGAGTTGGAAGATCAGCGGCCATTCGCAGCCTGGTCCATCTCTGAAGCGAGTTTGAAATCGCGGGCAGACAGGCCGCCTGCATCGTGGGTGGTCAAATCTACGACAACGGTTCGATAGACGTTGAACCACTCAGGATGATGGTTCATCCGCTCCGCAATCAATGCGATCCTGGTCATGAAACCAAACGCTTCCACAAAATCAGAAAACTGGTAGGTCTTGTGAAGTTTGTCTGTCGCAATTTCCCAGGGTGCTGCAGCCTGTTCGTTCAGGATTTTTAACTCGGATTGGATTTCGGCGGCGGAGAGTGCAGTTGTTGCCATCATTTTTCCCGGCTGATCGGCGAATTGAAGTTACCCGCCGGCTGGCAAAAACACAAACCGTGAAGCCGGTACCGGGTTAGTTTAATACATCGATGATGCGTGAATATTTGATGATGAACTCCCGTCGAGTGTCATCGCCCGGAAAATCCTCGTCGCTCGACAGTTCGTTGTAGACGAGATACAAACCGGCATTAGCGGACTGCAGCCAGGAAAACCGTATATTCGATGCAACAGAATCGCCACGATCGTCATATTGAATCAAGGCTTCCAGGGCGATCTTTGGCGTGAAGGAATACGAAATACGTAACCGGCCGACGTTTACCTCGAAGTCACCGTCCGGCGTGTCCAAATCGATGTCGTTGTAATTCCAGGAGAACTCCGTATTGAAGTTTTCACTGAATCGATAGCGTATCTTAGGTTCCAATGACAGACGATCCCCACTGAAAAAACCGCCAACGCGCATCGAAACGTCCAGGCTCAGCGGCGCCCCCTGATCGGATTTGAACGCCAGTTGCAGTTCTTTATTGTCGTATTCGCCGATCGGCACGAAAACACCATCGATAATTTCAAAGGCCGTCCGGACATCTTCGTGGGTAAAGTTCACTCCGGTGGAAATCTGCATTCCTGAACGCCATTCCCAGTGGTTGTCGATATGCAGGAATCCCGTTTCATAGTTACCATCAAAATCCCAGAAACCCCGATAGGAAACGTGCGGCCGCAGTTCATGCAGGCCCCAGAAATTGTCCGGCCGGAATCGCCGTTGCGAGCGAAACGAGAACTTGCGGTAGTCTGTTCGAGAGAGGAAGCCAACTTCAGGGTTGAAGTCTTCACCCACCTCCGAGTAAGCGACATTATTCGACCAGGCCACCGAGTTGTAT
>JAPUFN010000108.1 GCA_027293665.1 Gammaproteobacteria bacterium
CCAGGCCCGCTCACAGCTGCTGCCGAACGTCGCGTTCGGTGCGCAAACCAACTGGAACGACCGGGAGTTTGTGAATAGTGGTATCGAGCAGGAATTCAATGACAATTCCTGGCAAGCGCAGCTGCGCCAGCCCATCGTCAATCTGGAGCGGTGGTATACCTACACCAGTTCCAAGGCGAGTGTCGAGAGTGCGAGGCTCGGCTTTTCGGCCACTGAACAGAATCTCATCGTTCGCGCGATCAATGCCTACCTCGACGTCCTGCGGGCGGAAGCGCTGGTGGAAGCCACTCGCGCAGCCGAGGACGCCGTCGAGCGGCAACTCGAACAGGTACAACAGCGATTTGATGTCGGGCTCGTCGCAATTACCGACGTTCTGGAGGCGCAGGCCGAATTTGACAACTCTGTCGTAAACCGCGTACAAGCCGTCGGCGACCACGATATTTTCTTCGAGGTGTTGCGCACTCTCGCGGGTCGACCTTATGACGAAATTGATTTTCTTTCCGAGTCGCTGCCTGTAATCGATCCTGAACCAGGCAACGAAGAGGAGTGGGTTCGCGTTGCACTGCGGACGAATTTCAACATCCTCGCCGCCGAGTCTGCTCTCGCTGCGTCCAATCGCACAGTCCGCGCAAGGCGTTCCGGCCATCTACCTACCGTGGACGCAACGATCACGGAGTCGAGCTTTACCACGGGTGGTAGTAATTTCCTCGGCAGCGAAATCGATCAAACGGTGTATGGGCTCAGCGTCACGCTGCCGATTTATCAGGGCGGGTTCACAAGCTCGCGAACGAAGGAAGCTCAGTTCCTGGCAGAGCGTTCGCGCCAGTTACTGGCCGACAGCCGATTGACCGTCAGCCGTGATATCCGGAACCTGTTCCGCCGCGTGACCACAGACGTCGTGCGCGTTCGGGCGCGACTGAAAGGCATCGCATCCTCGGAGTCGGCTCTGGAAGCCACTCAGACCGGCTATGATGTAGGCACACGTAACATCGTGGATGTGCTGGATGCACAGAACCGCCTTTTTGCTTCGCAGTTCGACTATGCCGATTCCCGCTACAACTACGTCCGCAGCCTGATTGCGCTGAAGCAGCAGGCAGGAACGCTCAACGAAGCCGACCTGCTGGACTTGAACACCTACACCGACCCAGCAGTACCGGTTAAGCGACTCGCGTCCTTGAAGCTGCGTTCAGACTAGCAACTTAGACAACAGCACGTATTTCAGCACGCAGGAGATCGAGCAGACGCTGAGTTGCACCCGTGTTCGAAGCCACCACCTCTTGCGCGGCGAGCCCATGTTCGCGCGTCCGCGCCGGGTCAGCGAAATACCCCAGAACGCTACTTGCCAGCGATTCAGCATCGCTCACAAGCGTCAGGCATCCAGCGTCCGAAAATGCGGCCACGACATCCGGAAAGTTGAATGTCTCGGGGCCCATGATCAGTGGCTGACCGCAAATGGCTGCCTCGATGGGATTATGCCCGCCAACCGAAACCAGGCTGCCGCCGAGGAATGCCACATCCGACAGCCCGTAGAGATACAGCAACTGTCCCATCGTATCGCCCAGAATCACATCCGGCGCCGCGTCGCTTGCGTCAGATTGGCTCTGCCGCAGGCAGTTGAAGCCGGCCGCAGTAATCAATTCTGCCACGGCATCCGCCCGCGCAGGATGGCGCGGCACGAGCAGTAGAACAGCATCTGGAAAATCTTCGCTGACGCGACGATGCGCGGCGAGCACAATCTCATCTTCACCCGGGTGCGTGCTCCCGGCGATCCAGACCGGGCGTTGTCCCAAAGTCCATTGCGCATTGAGTTGCGCGACCCGCGCAACATGATCGTCCGGCCGGCGGACATCGAACTTCACGCTCCCCAGCGCCCCGACCCTGGCAGGGTCTGCTCCCAGGTCGAGAAACCGCTGGGCATGATCAGGATACTGACAGGCGATGAACTTGAGTTCGCTGAGCATCTGTTTCGTCATCGCACCCAGCCTCGCATAGCCCCGTGCGGAGCGTACGGACAGTCGCGCGTTCACCAGTAGCGCAGGCGTCTTGCGAGCATGAGCCGTAGCGACCATGTTCGGCCAGAGTTCAGTTTCCATCAGCACCAGAAGGCGCGGCTCGACACGCTCAAAAAACCGCCGGACACTGCGACTGAAGTCATATGGGGCATAGCAGTGAGCGACGCTCTGCGAGAGTTTTGCTGCAACCTGTGCCGACCCGGTCGGTGTCATGGTGGTTACCAGGAAATCGGCTTGCGGGAATTCGCGTGACAGCGTTTCGATCAGCGGCGCAGCCGCAATAGTTTCACCGGCCGAAACTGTGTGAAACCAGATTGGCCGACGTGGGATGGTCAAGGGGACATGGCCGAACCGCTCAGCGATTCGTTCACCATAGGCGGGTTCCCTCCTGGCTCGCCAGCGTAACCGCACATGGACCCATGGAAAAGCGATCAGCAGAAGCAATTGATACGCGAAACGCCAGACGCTGAGTGGTAGAGAGCTCATGCGGCAAGCCTGCGGATGCTGTCCACGTGCGTCAAGCTTGCGCCGGAGGTTGCGGGGGTTGGAGCAAGCGTCTACGCTCGCGCTGCCATGAATCAACCCTCCGATATCAACTTGGATGCCGTTATCGTCGGCGGCGGTATTGCCGGGATGTGGTTGCTGAACCTGCTCGCTGCGAAGGGTTATCGTGTCATCGCGCTTGAAGCCTCCGAACTGGGATGTGAGCAGACGCTAGCCAGTCAGGGCATGATCCATGGCGGCCTGAAATATGCGTTGAGCGGCACGTTGACGCACGCCTCCGAAGCAATCGCCGGAATGCCCGAGCGTTGGCGTGCTTGTCTATCAGGACAAGCTGACGTGGACCTTTCTGGTCTTGAGCCGCTATCTGAGCATTACTATCTGTTTGCAGAAGCAACCACGCTCGGCAAGCTCACCACCTTTTTCGCCAGCAAGGCGCTGCGCGGCCGTATCAACAAACTGGATCGCGCAGACTTTCCTGCCGCGTTAGATGTTCCGCAGTTCAATGGCTCGGTCTACGAGTTGCAGGATTTCGTATTGCATACCGGCAGTTTGCTGGAACGCCTGCTGACGCCAGTGCACCACCTCGCTTTCCGTGAGCAGCTCAAGTCACCGCAGGTCGAGCGCGCAGATTCAGGCTATCGCCTGCAACTGGGCACACAGACCGTCAAAACGAACAAGCTCATTTTGTGCGCGGGCGCTGGCATCCAGGCGCTGCTGGATGGTCTCGGAATCGCGGAGCTGAAGATGCAGTTGCGGCCCCTGCAGCAGATGGTCGTCAGACACGACTTTCCACATCCGCTGTTTGGCCACTGCCTCACCGGCGTACGCCGAGCGGAGCCGAGACTCACGATCACCAGCCACTCTGCGCCGGACGGCAGCTGGCTGTGGTACATCGGCGGCCAACTGGCAAGCCAGGGAGCCACGCTGGAACAAGGCGAACTCATTGCGCACGCGCGGCAGGAGC
>JAPUFN010000109.1 GCA_027293665.1 Gammaproteobacteria bacterium
TGTCTCACCTGCTACTCGCCGGTCGAGTTGGATAGCGCGACACTGGAAGCCATGGCAGGCCTTGGGAGCGTGCAACAGATCGTGGTGGCCAACAGGTTTCATACGTTGTACGTGGCTGCGGCGTCGGAGTATTTTCCAACGGCAGTACTGTACGTGCCGCCGACCAGTCCAGGGATCACCGGCATCGTACCGAACGCGATGATCAGCCAGCTTGCCTCCCATACGGAGATGTTCGTGTTGCGCATGCGTGAGGGGTTCGAGGAGCTGATTCTGTACCACGATAAATCGGAGACACTCGTCGTGTCAGATCTGTTTTTCAATCTGACGGCTGCCACGCGATTGCAGAAATTCTTACTCAGGCTCAATGGAATTGCGGATCGACCCGCCCAGAGTCGCCTGCACAAGTTGCTGCTCATGCGCGAGAAAGAGCAGATTCGAAAGTTTTATCGATGGGCCCTGGCGAAGCCGTTCACGCAGATCTGCATGGCACACGGCCAGCTTATCGACTACGAAGCGCGCGAGGTCTTCTATCAGTTGTTCCACCGCTACCGGTAGCATCCCGGCTCTTGCGGGATTTTTCGTCTTTGTCCCGTTTCGGGTCACTTTCGGCTCTATTAGGGCAGTATCGGGTAGTGCCTGTGGGGTATTGAACTGGGCCACAGATTGAAATAAAAAAGCATATACAACAACAGGTTATACGATATTTTTTAGGTTTGTTTTAGTTGGCATGAAACCTGATTGGTTTAATAGCTCCAAGGCAGGGCCGAATCGCCCGCTGTGAAGCCGATCAGCAAGTTGATCAGGATTCCCGGTCGATCTAAGGCGCGATTAGCAAAGGTAGTATATGAGTAATCGAGTCGCTAAAACTTATCCAGAACAGTTCTTAACAACACCCGATCTTCTGCACGTCGTAATACCGCGTGTCGAGATCATTGCCGAGATGGCATTACGCGGTGAGCATGATGCGCTCAACGACGTCTGCCTCGCGGTCGCGATCGTGGCAGACGCCATTGGCCAGGCGCAGGAAATCGTCGAGCCTTAGCGTCCCTTCCAGTCTGGTGGTCGTTTCTCGGCGAAGGCTTTCGGACCTTCGATGAAATCTTCGCTTTTGACCATTGCGATCACGGAGTCGTATTTCGCTGCCATCGAGTCTTCGAGCGATCCCGTGCTGAGGCTTCGGTAAACGACGTCTTTGCTCGCTCTGATCGACAACGGCGCGCACTGACAGATTTCCTTCGCCCACCGCCGTGCTGCATCGGCCAATTCATCGTGTGGCACGACCTCATTGACGAAACCAAGCTCTTTGCCTTCTTCAGCGCTGACATGTCTGCCGGTTAGGATCATGCCGAGTGCGCGCTTCGAACCGATCTGTCGAGGCAGCCGGTTGAGTCCACCCGCAAGAGCTGCAAGCCCGACTTTGGGTTCCGGGAGTGCAAACAGCGCTTTGTCTGACGCGATAATGAGATCACAGGCGAGCGCAATTTCGAACCCGCCACCCATGGACACGCCGTTGACGGCCGCGATCACCGGCTTGGTGAGATCAAAACGTGAGGTAAGGCCCGCGAATCCGTTCGGCATGGGAACCCGTTCGCCGCCTTCGGCCTGATAGCGTAGATCGTTGCCGGCAGAAAATCCACGGCCGCTACCGGTGATAATTGCAACCCACATGTCGTCATCGGCTGCGAAGTCATCGAACACCTCGCCGAGTTCCGCATTTGCGGGTGGGTGCAGAGCGTTGAGTCGCTCTGGACGGTCCAGGGTGACAGTCATGATGTGGTCTGTTTTATCGATCTTGCAGTATTCGGGCATGGTCCCTCCGTTGTTCAGCGGCCGCGCCTGCGGCTGCAGTTGGCGCCTGCGGCGGGTTGTTTTAAAGATGTTGCGTCGAATTGAAGAAGTTAACGTACGGTGACTCAGAAAGCACGAGTTCCGTCAGACTGCAGTTGGCAAAGTGGTAGTCGGTCCAGCGTCCAGGGTCTGTGTGAAGCAGTGCACCGAGGGCAACCGCCATGACGGCCCCATGACTGACGATCAGAATCTGCTCCTGCTCGTCATCCTGCTCATGCCTGCCGCCGATGTCCCGCATCGCTGTGACGATCCGCCCGGCGACAGCCTTGAGTGACTCTCCGCCGGGTGGCGCGAACGAGAGGTCGCTGGTAGCCCGGTTGATGAAGTCGAGTTCTTCACTCAGATGCTGGAACGGCATGTCTTCCCACTCGCCGATGGCGTATTCACTGAGCCCTTCGATCACCACCGGCGTCAATTGGAATCGATCCGCCACAACGCTTGCGGTGTCCGTGCAACGCTGCAGCGGGCTGGTGTAGATCGCACTCAGGCGCTTGTGATTGGTGGCCAGGTGGCGGGCCGTCCTGCGGGCCTGGCGGCGACCGTGCCGGGTCATGGGGCTGTCGGTGGAGCCGTGCCAGCGACCCTCGCGATTGGCTTTGATCTGGCCGTGTCTCAGCAGCAGCAGAGATGTCATCGGGTTACGTTCTTTTTTGCGGGTGAAGTATTGTGTGGTAAACGGTGGTCTCATGGATAGGGTGGGGCATGCGGGGTTTGTTTTTGGATCGTAAACGCAGTGGCTAACGGAGTGTTGAAAAAAACGCGTGCAGCGCGTTTTTTTCAACATGCTCTTAGACAGCCAGGAGTTTGTCAGTTGTACGCTCGCAACCAGATCGTGTTTGCGCTCATCAGCGTGCTGCTGATGGGCTGCACCAGTGCAGATGAGTATGTTCGCGTGACGGGTGCGACCATGGGCACTCAATACAGCGTGACGGCAAAATGCAAATCGCTGCCGCGGCCCCTCGAACCGGAGCTCGCAGCAGTCCTCTCATCGGTAAATCGAGAGATGTCCAACTACGACCCCGAGTCAATGCTGTCACGATTCAACCACAAGCCCGTTGGCAGTTGGCACGAAATATCTGACTCACTGGCCGATGTTATTGAAGCAGCTCAGAGTTTGAGTGTTGCCTCAGATGGTGCCTTCGACGTCACCGTTGGTCCACTCGTCAACCTGTGGGGTTTTGGACCTGTGGGGGACCGTGAGGACCTCCCCGACGAGCGGGAAATTACCGCGGCGTTAGCGAATGTCGGCTATCGTCATCTCAGTTTACGCCGCTCAGTTGCGGCTGGAGGTTCGGCGGAGTTACAGAAAGGCGTTTCTGTCTACGTGGATCTTTCGGCCATTGCAAAAGGCCATGGCGTTGATCGAATCGCGCAGCATATCGAGCACCTCGGTTGTCTCGACTACCTGGTGGATATTGGTGGCGAAGTTCGGGTGGCAGGGGTCAATCCTCAAGGCAAAGCCTGGCGAATTGGTGTCGAAGTCCCTGCGGCCGGAAATTTTGGCGGCGTAGCGCGGGTATTGGAACTATCACAAGGAGCCGTGGCAACCTCAGGCGACTACCGCAATTTCATGGCTGTGAATGGCAAGCGCTATTCGCACACGATCGATCCCCGTACGGGCTATCCTGTAACCCATGATCTGGCTTCAGTGTCCGTCGTTCACCCCTCAGCCATGTGGGCCGATGGTTATGCGACCACGCTCTCAGTTCTGGGAGCCGAGGCGGGATTGGACTTTGCCCGAAAGGAGAATCTGGCCGCACTTTTCATTATTCGGACCGCATCGGGTTTCCAGGAGCGTTATACTGCGCGGATGAAGCGCTACGTCGACCCACCCACTGGTTCAAATAACAGTTCAAACAATAGCTCCAACATTAGTTCCAACAACGGTTCCAACAACAACTCAGACAAAAGATCAAAATGACCATCCTGCTCACATTTATCGTTACCCTGGCAATCATCTGTGTGATGGCCGTTGGCGTGATTTTTGGCCGTAAACCCATCACGGGTAGTTGCGGTGGCATGAAGGCGCTTGGCATGGAGATGGAGTGTGAAGTCTGTGGCGGTGATCCCGGCCGTTGTGAGGACCTGGCGGTGAGTGCGGTTCGGCCGCGTACCACGAGCCGCCGAACGCCAGGCAGCTGATTCGAAACCCAGTCGTGGCAATAGCAGTTGCATTAAGCGTTGGCAGTCGCTACGCGTTTTCCCGGGGCAGTAGCATTTCTTTCATCAGCTTCGTTGCCGTGGCGGGTCTTGCGCTCAGCGTTGCAGTGCTGGTGATTGTGGTCTCGGTTGTTAACGGTTTTGAGCGAGAGCTGAAAGAGCGCGTGCTCGGCATGTTGCCGCATTTGACGCTCTATGGCCGCGAACCTGTTGTCGCAACCGTAAGCGAACTCGAGGCATTGCAGCAACTCCCCGGGGTCACAGGTGTCGTGCCGTTCGTTCAGGGCGCAGGGCTTGCCGCGGTGGCAGACAAAGTCAGCGGCGTGTTGATTACTGGAATTGAACCGGAACGTTACGCTGCTGTTTCGGACCTGCATCAGTATCTTGACCCGCAGGTTGATCTCGTTGCTGGTGAGTTCGGGGTTCTGCTTGGCGCGGGCCTCGCCGATGAACTTCGCGTGACTCCTGGCGATCGCGTCACATTGGTTCTGCCCAACGCAACAGTGACACCCGCGGGTCTGTTTCCGCGACAGAAACGATTCACGCTGAAAGGGATCGTCCGGTCGCAATCTGAGGTGGACGGCCGGGCGGCCTATATTCATCAGCGCGACGCGCAACGCCTGTTTCGGCTTGGTTCGCGAGTACACGGTTATCAGGTGCGGTTGGCGGATCTGTTTCAGGCTAACCAGGTCGCCCAACTCGCGCTCGAGCACTCAGGCCGTGACCGGATGTTTGCCCGCAGCTGGATGAGGACTCACGGCAATCTCTTCCGGGCGATCGGCATTCAGAAGACGACGATGTTCGTGCTCCTGTCTTTTCTGGTTGGTGTGGCTGCATTTAACCTCGTATCCACGCTGGTGATGGTGGTTGATCAGCGCAGTTCTGACGTGGCGATTCTGCGCACGCTTGGCAGCGATACCACTACCGTCGTCAGCGCGTTTGTCCTTCTTGGTACCGCACTCGGCACGACGGGTATTGTGGCTGGTCTCGCAATTGGATTTATTATCTCCACGCTGCTGCCTGGTTTGTATGCGTGGGCCAGCAGTTCCTTCGATCTGGATCTGATGAGTCAGTATCTCGTGAGCTATCTGCCCGTCGAAGTCAGACTTGAAGATCTGCTCGGAATTGCGCTGACAGCCCTGCTGTTGTGCATCGCCAGCACGTTGTATCCAGCCTGGCGCGCAGCACGCCTGCAGCCAGCGGAGGTGCTGGCACATGAATGAGATCACGGACAGTGCAGCAGCGACGGATGTGTTGGTGGCAGACAGCCTGCTGAAAACTTACCAGCAGGGTAGTGTCGGAGTCAGTGTTCTGCGTGGGGTGGGCTTCAGCGTGGCCGCGGGTGAGCGTGTTGCCATCGTTGGCCGTTCCGGCTCGGGTAAAAGCACGCTGTTGCATCTGCTTGCAGGTCTCGATGAGCCGGATTCCGGAAGCGTGATGGTGTCCGGCATTGACCTGACCGCAGCCTCTGTGGCTGACCGGGCAAAGGTGCGCAACCGCCATATGGGTTTTGTTTACCAGCTCCACCATCTGCTACCTGAATTTTCTGCACACGAAAATGTGGCGATGCCCCTGCGGCTTGGTGGAACGCCGGTCGCCGAGGCGATGGAGCGTGCGCAGTCGGTTCTTGCACGAGTGGGTCTGTCGGAGCGGCTAACGCATCGACCATCACAGTTGTCAGGCGGTGAGCGTCAGCGGGTGGCGGTGGCAAGGGCGCTGGTTGCGGATCCCGCTGTCGTGCTCGCCGACGAACCTACCGGAAATCTTGACCGGGAGAATGCTGAACAGGTCTTTGAGTTGATGTGCGAACTTTCCAATGAGCGCGGAGTCAGCTTCGTTATCGTCACGCACGACCCGGACATGCTCGACGGCGTGCATCGAGTACTGCACCTCGTGGACGGGGTAATTCAATGACGCAGACCGGTGGCGGGCCCTTCATTGATTGGGTCGCTCTTACGCTCGCCTGGCGCTACCTGCGCACACGTAAGCGACGATTTGCTGCATTCATCACCTGGGTTTCGGTTATCGGACTGGCGATGGGCGTCCTTGTCCTCACGGTTGTCCTCAGCGTGATGAATGGCTTCGACGCAGAGCTCAAAGAGAGAATACTGGGAACGGTGCCGCACATCGTATTGCCAGGAAAGCGGATGACGGATCCCGGTATTGCGCAGCTGTCTGCGCTCGAGGGCGTCGTTGGCGGTTATGATTTTTTCCTGGGCGCTGGAATGGTGACAAAAAACGGCGCCGTCAATCCTGTGACAGTTTACGGCATAGATCCGAGTTCGCAGGACACGCTGAAACAGGTAGCCGCACACATGAGATACGGCGCGCTCGAGGACCTGTCAGGCGCTGGTCGCGAGATTATCCTTGGCGCGCCGCTGGCTGGCCATCTTGCGCTTTTGCCCGGTGACTCCGTCGCGTTGATTGTTTCGGAACCGGATGGTCAGGGAGTGAAACCGCGGATTCAACGATTTCGTCTGGTCGGCACCTTCGAGTTGGGTGCCGAACTTGACTACTCCCTCGCTGTTGTGGATCTCGCTGATATCGCTGAACAGAGACTTGCGGCCATGGGCACACTTGGTGTGCGCCTGACGCTGGACAATCCATTGCTGGCTGAAGGCATCGCTCGAACGCTTGCGCAAGCGCATCCTTCGTGGGAGATCAGAAGCTGGTCGGAAAGCTATGGTGAGCTCTTCCAGGCTGTCCGTCTGGAGAAGGCTTTGATGTTTCTCATCCTGCTGATGGTCGTTGCCGTTGCAGCGTTCAACATCGTATCGGGGCAGATGATGATAGTTGCAGACAAGCGATCGGATATTGCAATTTTAAGAACGATGGGTGCCTCCGCGCGGACAATTCTGCAGACTTTTCTTCTGCAGGGGGTGGTGGTATCGGGCATCGGTATCGTTGTTGGATTGGCCTGTGGTGTGATCGCGGCTCTTTGGATCACAGAAATTGTCGCGGTGATGAAAACGTTGTTTGGATTCAGTCTGCTCGAGGGGACGTATTTCCTGGAAGTGCCGTCGCGTATTCTGACATCTGACCTCTGGCTGATCGGCTTGTTATCCTGGGGGCTGTGTCTATTTTCCGCCTGGTTGCCGGCTCATCGTGCGGCTCAACTCAATCCAATCGACGCTCTGCACGTAGGCTGACAACAGCGGTAATTCACAACGCATTCGTGAATTCAGTCCAAATTTTCATGAGAGTGCCTGAGGGTCTTCGATTCAAAGCGGCCGCCCCTCAGGCGTCGATTTTGGCTTGCGTGCCTCAGCTCGCTTCGCCTGTCGTTCCCGCCACCGACGCAAAACGTGGAACCGCCAGGCCACTCTGACCAATACGAAACCGGTTACGCCACTGACCCAGCCGCAAACCAGTGATCCGAAAATCAGTGGGTAGCCTATTCTCCCGAGATTCTCACGCCACCAGTCCCAGGTCAGTTCGATTGCCTGCACCTGGACGTCCACATCCAACAACCAGGCACCCAGGCGGTAGGTGAAATAGAAAATAGGTGGGATGGTGAGCGGGTTTGTGATCCAGACCAGAGCCATCGACAGCGGCAAGTTGCAATGGGAGAAAATCGCGAGACCGGCGGCAACGAGCATCTGGAAAGGGATCGGCAGGAACGCGCAGAAAAGACCGATGAAAGCGGCGCCGGCCACGGAGCGTTTGTGGAGATGCCAGATTTCGGGATCCTGCAGCCATTTGCTGACAGGCTTTAACGCAGGATGCCTACGGACCTCACTGGGATTAGGCAGGTACCGGCGCAGCAGGTTCTTTGGCATAACTTCGATTATGCACGTTAAGGAAGACTGTCGCATATGCAATCGGTTCTGCTGGCATTCAGCCTGGGCGTTCTGGCGTTTACCTGTGCGCATGTCACGCCAAGCCTCACTGCGTTCCTGCTTTTCTTGGCGGGTGCGTGCGTGCCAGCGTTGCTGTTGGGTGTTCGAGTCAGCCTGATCATTGCGCTGCTGGCAGGCTATGGGTTGGGTACCTACAGCAACGTCAGCGCGCTCGCTGAGCGCGTTCCCGTTTGCAGTGACCGTGAGTATCGATCACTGAGAGTGCAGATTACCGAAGTGCCCTCAGTGCAATCGGAGGTTCAACCAGAAGCTCAGTCAGGCGCTGCTGTGCGGGGTCGACAGCGAGCTCGCTTCGCAGCTCGGATCCTCGAGGCAGCCGACAGTGATTGCCACGGCTTGCGCGATCGAACGGTGAGACTGAGCTGGTATGAGCCGCCAGACCTTCGTCGCGGTGATATCTGGCAGGTGAGCGCGCGGATTCGACCACCCTGGAGTTATCAGAATCCAGGCGGATTCGACTTCGAACGCTGGTTGCTGGCAAAAGGCTTGAACGGGACTGGCTATGTCCGCGAGGGCAGCCTGATTTCGCGTGCAGACGCTGCGTTAGCACCAGGCTGGCAGCTGCAGCAGCGGCTTCGGCAATGGCTGCTCGCGCGTCAGACCCGGCATGCGGGGATTGTTTTTGCGTTATTGACCGGTGACGGTTCTCTCATCCAGGCTCCCGTCTGGCAGGCTTTTCGCAGCAGTGGCACGATTCATCTCGTCGTCGTTTCCGGACTCCATGTCGGGATTGTCGTCGGTGGGGCATTTCTGTTCGGGCGGATTCTCGCAAGACTCTTTCCCATGGTGCTTGTGTGGCTGGGGGCAGGGCGCTTCGCGACTGTCTTCGCCCTGGTATTTACCGCTGGCTACGTCGCGTTTACGGGCTATGGCCTGCCCGCGGTCAGGGCCTGGATCATGGCCTCGGTGATGCTGAGTGCCGTTGCTCTGGGCCGCCGTTTCTCGCTGGCTGCGATGTTCTTAATTGCACTGTCTGGCATCCTCATCTCGGATCCTCTGGCGGTGCACCAGCAGGGCTTCTGGCTGTCCTTCACGGCGGTCGCTGGCTTGCTGTGGTTTTTTCAGGCACGTGCGAATCACCGCGGCCATGGCCGGACTCTCCTGCTCACTCAGTGGGTGTTGCTGATTGTCATGCCACCGTTACTTGCCACACTCAGTGGAATTGTTCCTGTGATCTCGCCGGTCGCGAATCTACTGGTGGTTCCTGTTGTTTCGTTGGTTGTACTGCCCCTGAGTTTTCTCGCTGGTGGTGCTTTGTTTGCGTTTCCAGCGCTGGCAGACGTCGTCATTGTGCCGATCGAATTCCTGCTGGATGCCGTGAAATTCATCATTGATATTTGTGCGCAGATGCCGCAACTGCATGTCGCACCGATTTCAGCGGTCACCTTGCTGTTCCTCGTCATATCGTGCGCTGGGCTTCTTTCGATGCCTGATGGGCGAAGACTCATCGTCTTGCTCCCTGCCTGGCTTTCCTGGCTGGCGTCGGTGGATGCCGGAGTACCGCCCGGGGAGTTCC
>JAPUFN010000011.1 GCA_027293665.1 Gammaproteobacteria bacterium
CGCTCGTGCATTGTGACTAACGATTTCAGCATCTCACCATGTTCCATATCGCCTTGAATGGAGCAACTTGATCCGCAGTGCGGTTGCGACAATGCAACGTCCAGTCTGACTAGCCGCTGAACGCTTGCCACCTCTCACCCCTGATCAATGTGATCGGGCGCGGATTCTACGCATGCTGCACCACACAATAAACACAATTTTCGCCCATCAGGCGGGCATTTGCTGTCCTCGGGATGTAATTTTGCATCGGGTTAGTGTTCGCTAACTACCCAGCACTACGTTCCAGGAATGTGAACTGGCGCACATCTGCAGAATTTCTCACTTTTTTCACTCGATTTATAACAAAATAGTCTAAGAATCGCCGCTGTCAGACGCAATATCCGGGGCGGCTGCAAGCTTGGAATTGTCCCAACTCACGACATGCTCCGGGGTCAACACCACCCAGCGGCGATTGCGACCGCGCGCGGTAGCGGCAAAAGGCGGCGGTTGCGCCACCACCGGCTGGCCGTGGCCACCGTTGTATTTGCGTCCCATCTGGCTTTGGACGTCAACGAGATTCGGATCGCGAGCTTCCGCTTCGGTGTCTTCGAGGATCTTCGCATAGCCCTGCAGCATGACACCCTGCAGTTCCGGAAATTTAACATTACGATCAACGATGATCGAGCAATCCGGATTGCGCCGCAGATTGACGATCTTCTGCCCGCGACCGAAAAAGTAGACTGCACCTCCGGCCCAGCCGAACCACATGGGCGTCAAATTAATCCGACTGCCCGGGCCAACGCTTGCGACCCGCAAATTCCAACTCTCGGACATGAGTTCGTCAATCTCGGATGGACTCAGAATGATATCGCGGGGCAGCGCCATCAACCCGCTCGCAGTGTCTGAATGATTGCCTTGAGCTCGGCATCATCGTTGCCTGGAAACGAGGCAGATGTGCGGTCAGTGAAGCCTGCGTAACGTGACAACATTTCACCGGCAATCGACGCCGGCTCTCCCATGACCCCAAATTCATTGATGATGTCATCGCTGATCAGCGCACCCATTTCCTGCCAACGCCCCTGCTTCGACATCGCGTTCAGCTCGCCCTGGAGTTCGCCAACACCAATGGACTCAAGCACGCCCTTGTAGGCCGGAGTCGAGCCGTAGAACGCGATGCGCTCACGGGCAGCTTTTTTGGACGCTGCAAACTCAGCCTCGTCCCGGCCGGTCACCACAAAAGCCGAATAAGAAATCTCGAAGCTTTCGCGGTCGCGGCCCGCTTTCGCAAGCCCACGTTCGATAGCCGGTAACGTCACATTTTCAATATAGGCGAGCGTGCTGAACGGGTGGATTATCAAGCCATCGGCAACTTCACCGGCCACCTCCGTCATTTTCGGGCCCACCGCGGCAAGAATTACCCTGGGTGCACCAAACTCGATGTTCTCCGGTGAGAAAGCCGGCGTCATCAGCGTGTGGGTGTAATACTCGCCGACAAATTCGAGCGCAGCACCCTCATACCAGTTGGCCCAGATTGCCCGCATCGCCAAAATCAGTTCACGCATCTGGGCAGCCGGAGCACCCCACTGCATGCTGAAACGCTTGGTGATGTGCGGTCGGATCTGCGAGCCCAGGCCCAGCGTGAAACGGCCTTTCGAGTAGGCATTGAGATCGTGACCGATGTTGGCAAGATTCATCGGACTGCGGGCAAACGCCACGGCAATCGATGTTGCCAGCTCCAGTGAATCACTGTGTTCTGCGGCCAGCAACAGCGGCAGGAACGGATCGTGGTTCATCTCAGCGGTCCGCGCCCCATCGTAGCCCGCCTGCTCGATCGCGCGCACCTGGGATGGCACCTTGTCGAGCTGATGCCCCAGTCCAGCATCTACTTTCATTATGTCTCCCGTTGGCCCGTGTCAGGCGGCTGTCAACTTGTCAATGATGCCGGTCCGGTCGGCTTTGGAAATGTGCGCATAGGCCGCTGCAGTGCGATCCACTATGTCACCGTAGCGGCTGAGAATCTGCTCGGGAATCGTCTGAGGTTCGCCGATTACCGCGAACGCCTCCAGCATATCGGTATCGATCAGCTTACCCATTTCTTCCCACCTACCCTGTTTGGACATTGCGTTCAGATCGCTCTGTATCTCCCCGGCCCCGATGCTCTCGAGAACCGGCTTGTAGGCAGGCGTGGAGCCGTAGAAAGCGATCTGCTGCCGAGTTGCCACCTTGGCTTGTTCGAGTTCTTCTTCGTTGGTGCCAGTAGCCACAAACACCGGATAGCTGATTTCAAAGTCCGCCCGCTTCTTCCCGACCTTGGCGAAGCCACGATCGAGCGCAGGCAGCGTGGTTTCCCGCAGGTATTTCTCGGTGGTGAAGGCGTGAATGATGATGCCGTCCGCAACCTCACCGGCCACTTCGGTCATCATGGGTCCCACAGCTGCGAGAAATACCCGGGGGGCACCGAACTCGTTGTTCGTTGGCGTGAAGAAGGGAGTCATGAGCGTGTGAGTGTAGAACTTGCCCGTGAATTCAAGCGGCTCACCCTGGTGCCAGTTCGCCCAGATCGCCCGCAGGGCGAGAATGAATTCACGCATTCGTGCAGCCGGTGATGACCAGGGCATGCTGAAACGCTTGCTGATATGAGGTTTGATCTGTGAGCCCAGGCCCAGAACGAACCTCCCCTGAGACGCTGCATTCAGGTCGTGACCAACATTAGCGAGTGTCATCGGCGAACGCCCGAACGCCACTGCAATGGAGGTCATAAGATCAACACGCTGGGTGTTCTGCGCTGCAACTAACAAGGGAAAAAACGGATCATGGGAAGTTTCCGCGGTCATGATACCGGAGTATCCCATCTCTTCGAGTTCCTGCGCCTGCGCGCCTACCGTGTCGAGCTCCCAGCCCACACCACCGTCAACTTTCATGGTTGTTCCCCCGTTCTTTCCAGTTTGGTTCTTTCAGTTGGTTTTTGGGTGTTGTAACTACTTGGTGTCCAGTAAGGTAATTGTTTCACCGTCCCTCTGACGACGCAATCCGACATGCGGCCCCCGGCCGTCTATGAAATGAGTAACATCCGTGTTCTCTGCACCCATTTGAAATCGATACATCAAATCGTTCGGATGCACGATCTGCAGCATTTCCTCAGGTTTCAGTTCAAGAAGATACGAGATGATCACCCGCGATATAACCTGATGAGTGAGTAGTACGATTTCACTCGCGTCCCCTCCTAACAGACCATCGATAAAATCTGTGCAGCGCGCGAGCATATCCTCGATATTTTCACCACCCGGTGGCCTGAATTGATACGGGTCCGCCAGCCTCGCCTCCCAGGCCTGCGGGAAGTTCACCTGAATTTCATCCATGGTGAGCCCAGACCATTCGCCGACATCGCGCTCGAGCAGCGAGACTTCGAATTCAATTGGCGCCCGCACGTACGAATTCAGTATATGTGCAGTCTCCCGCGCTCTGCCTGAGGGGGAAACCCATGCTTCTTCCACGTTCGCTCGGGCTTTCAACCATTTTCCATGACTGTGAGCCTGGGCAATGCCGGATTTCGTCAACGCCGAGTCGAGCCGTCCCTGCATGCGCTTTTCCACGTTCCACTGTGTCTGGCCGTGACGGATAAGGTAGATTGTCTTCACCGCACAACCTCCTTGCTGTTCGACGCTTCATACATCCATGTACCTGCGAAATGCCGCATCGCTGCGTTCCCTACTCCTTGTCAAAGCTGAAGTTGCCAGCGGTGAACGCTGTGAACGTTCGCTCTACATCCTCTGGCGATGCAGCAATAGGCGCGATGATGTGAGTATGCACACCACCGGCGGCATCCGCGCGAATTCTGTCCTGAATTTCAGCTTCCGTACCAATAATGGCAATCTCATCGATGAGATCATCCGTTAGCGCACCCGTCGTTTTTTCCCGATCCTTTGTCGCCCAGCCTTCGGTGATCGTGTCTGCAACATCACCATAGCCCGCCCAGGCCAGAAATTTATTATAAACGGGGGTCGCGTAGTACGGCGCAAAAGCCGCGCGAAAGAGATCCCGGCCACGGGCTTTATCGTCTGTGGCAAGCACCATGGCTCGGTTGACGACTTCAACGTCCTGCCAGTCCTTACCCGCTCGCTCAGCCCCGATCTTGACGTGTTCCATCATCTTCGGTAGAGCACTGCACGGCCAGAGGTTAAAGATCACGCCATCACCGAATTCCGCTGCCATCTCGATCATCTTCGGGCGCAGCGCGCCCACGTATACCGGCGGTGGATTCTCCAGTGGTGCCTGCCGATAGCCACGGCTGTACAAGGTATCGAGATCGAAGTCCGATTTCTCACCCCGCAACATTGCGCGCACCATGACGGTCGTTTCCTTGACCCGGGTAAGCGGTTTGTCCAGCGCAATGCCATTCCACTGACCCATGATCGTCTGGCTGGAAGATCCCAGTCCCATCACAAAGCGTCCGGGCAACACTTGAGCCAGGACATTGGCACTCGCGGCGAGTACAGCCGGGGAGCGCGTATAAACAGGTGTCACGGCGACGCCAATGCGAATATTTTCGGTGTGATGTGCAATGGCCGCCACCTGGGTCAGAGAATCCGGCGCACCTGAATCGCTGAACCAGGCATCCGGAAAACCGTTGTCCTGCGCCCACTGCAAGCGCGCAATCGTCTGCTCCAGCAACGGTCCCGCCGGCAGTGTGACTGCCACTCTTTTCTGCAAACCCATCTGTGTCTCTCCGCCTCGTACTGGGAACCTCAAGCCTCGCATTTTGCGGCCGGCAAGATCAAGCCGTATGCTACGCGCTCCATGCAGAAGGGAAAGTGGGAAGTAAAGATGAGCGACGTCGAACTGACGGAAGTCCGTGAAGTGCACCGCTTCGACGAAGAAGCCCTAGGGCAGTATCTCACTGAGCACATCGAGGGATACCACGGTGCAATGACGATTCGCCAGTTCGAAGGCGGCCAATCAAATCCAACTTTTCTGCTGGAGGTCGCGGGCAGCCGCTATGTATTGCGCAAACAACCGCCCGGACAATTGCTGCCGTCCGCCCATCAGGTCGACCGCGAGTATCGCGTCATGCAGGCGCTCGAGCATACCGCGGTTCCTGTGCCCCGGATGTACTGTGCGTGCGATGACCCCGACGTCATTGGCACCAAATTTTATGTGATGGAAATGATTGAAGGTCGGCTGCTGACTGACACGCTGCTGCCGGAATTCAGCAATGACGAACGACATGCGTTGTATCTGGAGCTGGCCCGGATCATGGCTGAGCTGCATAACGTCGATGTCGACAGTGTCGGTTTGAGCGCCTTCGGGCGACCGGGCAACTATTACGAACGGCAGATCGGCCGCTGGTCCAAACAGTACCTGGCGTCAAAGACGGAAGAAATCGAAGCCATGGACAACCTGATGCGGTGGCTGCCGGAAAATATTCCCGAGCAGCGCAAGACTGTCATCGTGCACGGC
>JAPUFN010000110.1 GCA_027293665.1 Gammaproteobacteria bacterium
GCGTACGTCGCCTCGATCACGCCCGGATCATCGTTTATCCAGCCGATGATCCAGCGACCGGCGCCAGCCAGCACGACAAACGCAACGAGCGCCCACAGATGCGAGAAGCGGTAACCCAGCGCCTGCGCCCGATAGATGCGATCGAATTTACCGGCACCCCAGTTCTGGCCCACAAAAGGGCCGGTGCTCGCGGCGAGTGCCATCAGGATCATGATCGCAAGCGCCTCGATGCGAGACGCCACGCCGAATCCCGCGACCACGATATGACCGTAATCGGCGAGCATCGCAACGATGACGCCCATGGAGACCGGTCCGATCAGATTGCTCATCATCGCCGGCAGGCCAATGCGCAGAATCTCCCGCCAGGACGCCATGAGTGCTCGCCAGCCGCGATGTTCGAAACTCAGCAGGTGCATCTGCCGCAGGACGTATACCGTGTAGCCAAAGGTGACGATGCGCGAAATGACAAAACCCAGTGCAGCACCTTCGAAGCCAAAACCCTCCCACCACCCGGGAATCCCAAAAATCAGCACGGGCGCCAGGCACACCTGCATGCCCGCACCCACGGCCATGATGGTGCCGGGCAGACGGGCATTGCCAACCGCCCGCATGATGCTGATTGCCACCATCGGCAACGCGAATGCCGGCAGACCGATGAACCAGATTCGCATGTAGGCGACGGACAGCGGCAGTATGTCCTCAGACGCACCGAGGGTGCGAAACAGTGATTCCACGAAGATGTAGCCCAGCGCCGTCGCGCCAAGCACGATCACCACGACCAGCATCAGTGAATCGCTGGCAAGCCGGCGCACTTGAGTCTCATCACCGGCGCCGACGACGCGCGCGATGATCGAGGCAGCGCCAATGCCAATCCCCATAGGTAAGGTGGATAACGCCATCACCACCGGAAACGTGAAGCTGACGGCGGCGAGTTCCAGCGTGCCAATCCAACCGACATAAATCGTGTCGATCAACGCCGCCACGATCATCGAGGATATCCCCAGAAACATGGGAATCGTCAGTTTGAGCAGATGCCGGCTGACCGAGCCTACAGCCAGATCGGCGCCGGCCTTAACCATCCACGGAATGTGCGGAGTTGGCACTCAGCAGTTCATCGAGCTTCGCAAGTTCCTCATCGCAGCGATACAGACGCCGCTTTTCGGTCGTGACGATCACCTCGAACAATTCGTGGCGCAACGCTTCGGCATCTTCGATGCCATCCGGGAAGGCGCTCTGCAACAGATCGACGATTCGATCCGCGCCGTTCAGGCGCCCCCATAGATAGTCGTGCTCACGATAGCCCCTGTTGAAGAACCCGATAAAACCCATGAGGTCACGGCAGCGCAAACCAGTGAAAGCACTGGCAAGACTATCCGCATCTTCCGGCGATATCCGCTCGACGCGAATGGGTGTCAGCGGGTCTGGACCGATATCACTCGTGCCCGGGGTGAAGAGCAAAACGTCATAGAGTGGGAAGCCGACGTAGTCTGAAAGAAACACCCGGCGTACGTCCTCGTCAGAGAGATGGGTCGAGAACTCAAAGAAAGCCTGATCGACAGCGCGATCGAAAGCACCCAGCCCGAGTGCGGCCGACAGCGCGCGCAACAGCTCCCGCGACTGATCCCGGTTCAGCGGCAGCAACTTTGCTGCTGCAGCCAGTTGTCCAAGCAGCGAATCATCCGTCAATAATCGCGCGCGGCGCATCTCGAAGAGCTGTTCAAGGAACCCGTATGCAACGTGCTTGAATTCATCCAGCGCATCGCGCGATTCTTCATCGAGATCGACGATATCGGCGTGCTGGTTCAGGCGACGGATCACGAATTGCAGACGACGAATGCGAAAGGTGACATCGAATCGATCCAGAAATCCATCCTGCAGATGATCGCGAGTCCAGTCTTCTCCGGCGTTCCACCACAGTTCGATCGACCCGCGCATGGCCTCGCGCGTTTCCCGTCGATTCGGATCTGCGGACAGCAGCATCCATTCGTCGACCAGTGCTTCCGTCAGGCGCCAGACGCGGCGCTGGACATATGCTCGAAAGGCCAGGCCCATGTCATCAACGGCTGCTTCGGCCACACCCACGCGCAGGAACGCAATCAGATCGCAGCTCAGTGGCTGTCCAGCTTGCACGCCTTCCAGGCGATCGACGATCTGCTGGATCTGCTCCCGGTTGCCCTCCACGATCCGTCTGTTCACCTGGACACGCTTGTCCTGCGCGACGATTTCGTTGAGCTCATCCAGGATCGGTTGATTTCTCGGGATAGTGGAGAGGGCGGCACGAATGGTGCTCAGATAACCCAGCTCAGCGTCAGCATCGTCGCTCTGTTCGACTCTGGGATCGGGTTCGATATAGACGATGTAGCGATCGACATGACGATCCGCGGAGCGCTGGTTCAACGCCTGCATAGCGGCGCCAAAGGGCTTGTTATTTACGATCCCGCCGTCGACGAAGTAACGATCCGCCGGATCGAAGAGCTGGCTGGCCGGGGCACCTGAGCGAACAAATACATTCTGCGCAAGAAACGCCGCTTCGCCCGGCCACGCCAGGCCCCGCGCCTGCAGTATCTGGCGTAACTCAGCGTGATGAAATGGTGGAAATGCCCCCGCGAAAGATGATGACGCCCGCGCCGCCCACACGAGTGCCGGCAGGTTGGCATCGCTGAAGCCACCCGGGTCGGACTCGGCGGCACCTGCAACATGCGTCAGTTGACAGTAAGCCGCATGTTCCCACTCTCGCGCCACGAGCTCTTCGTTGAGCCTGATGGTACCGGGATAGCCACGCAGATCCGTGATACTTGCGTACATGTCCAGTCGTTGTCCGGGCGGCAAGAGGCAAGATGCGTCGCGCCGGCTGAGGATGATTTTCTGCAGGGCATCGAGAAAGTGCTCGCACAGGCGGACGCCTGAAAACGGCGGCTCAAACCACGACGAACGCACCAGGCGCGCAAGCTTTTCACGGGTCTCCGGCAGCGCGCCGATCTCCTCTGGCAGCCAGAACGACAAGGTGCGCAGAAATGGGTAGAGGTACCACTTGCTCCAGGCTGAAGACTTTTCTCTGGAGAGATAATCCACATCTGCATCGCTCAACCACATCGACGTCTGCGCATCGAGCTCACCATCATCCACGATGGCCTTGCCGAGCATTACACCGTTGATCGCACCGGCGGAGGCACCGGCGATCACGTCGATCACGACCCTGAAGTGGCAGTGTTTGTTGATTCGCTTGAGGAGTTCAAAGTAGACCGCTTCGGTGTCCGCATCACGCTGATCGGGACTCTCGCGATACGGCATAGTTGCGGCCCGTTCGGCGCCGACTTCGTGGAGGATCTTGGAGGCACGCACGAGCTTGAGGAGTTCCTTGCTCACCCCATGCATATAGAGGGCCAGGGACGCACCACCGTAGATCACGACAGCCAGCCGCATTTCCTTTTTAAACATGGTGTGACGCTACAGCTGAGGTGCAGAAGATCAGATGCTTCAATCGGGTAGTCCCAGAACCCGTTTCGCGATGATGTTGCGCTGCACCTCGTTGCTCCCGCTGTATATCGAAGCCGCCCGGTAGTAGAGCCAGCGCCGGGTGGTTTCAAGTTCGGCTTCGGAAAACTGTACCGCGTCCACACCGAAGCCGCGCATGCCGCGCATGCGCGTGACGAGATCATAATAAGTCTGCTGCAACTCTGTGCCATACACTTTGAAAATCGAGGTCACAGGACCCGGTGTGCCGCCATCGGATTCTTCCACCGCACGCCGTTGCGCAAGGCGAAAGACCTGGTTGTTCATCTCGTAGGCAAGAACTTCATTGCGATACGCAGGATCATCGATTCTGCCATCCGTTTCTCCCAGCCAGCGTCTGGCTTCGGCGACCGCGCCGACTCCCGCTTCATCCGCGGCAGCACTGCCTGCAACAAGAGATTCCATGCCGGAGCGTTCGTGCTGCAACAACCGTTTACCCACCGTCCAGCCCTTGTTCAGCTCGCCGACGAGATCTTCTTTCTTTGCGATCGCATCATCGAAAAAGGTTTCGTTGAAGGGAGATTCGCCGCTGATCAAACGAATGGGCTTAACCGTCACCCCAGGCTGATCCATGGGTAACAGCATGAAGCTGATGCCTTCGTGCTTGGGCACGTCGAAGTTCGTGCGCACCAGAATGAACATCCAATCCGCGTTGTGCGCACCCGAAGTCCAGATCTTCTGGCCGTTAATCACAAAGTGGTCGCCATTGTCATCGGCCCGGGTCCGCAGGCTGGCAAGGTCGCTACCGGCGCCGGGCTCGCTGTAGCCCTGACACCACTCCACCTGGGCCTGCGCGATTCGCGGCAAGTGGCGCAGCTTCTGTTCTTCGGTTCCAAGCTCCAGCAGCGTGGGGCCGATCATGCTCGTGCCGAAACCCGAGAGTGGCGGACGCGCGCGGAGCCGCGCCATCTCTTCGAGCAGGCTAACGTATTCATCTTTACCGAGTCCGCCGCCGCCATACTTCGTCGGCCAGTTTGGCACCGTCCAACCCTTCTCGATCATGCGTTCGAGCCACAGCAGCGTGTCTGAATCCTCAATCTGGATTTTACTGCTGCCGTTGGCCACCGGACCCGGACCGCGCGCGCCAGGCGGGCAGTTCTCTTCCAGCCAGGCTCGGGTTGCCTGGCGAAAGTCTTCCAGTTCGGACATCGATCTCCCTCTTTAATTCCCAGTTGCGTGATGCAGCGCACAAATTCCAGTTGCAATCAGACGGACAATCTTGCTATGCGTAAGCAGGATACAGACAACAGCACTCATTTTCGCGCAGGCGATCGCGTGTTTTATCAGAACGGCAAATGGTTTTTTCAGACCCGGGAAGATGACCATGGGCCTTTCCCCTCCCGTGAGACGGCGGAGAAGGAACTCGATCGTTACACCGAAGAGATGACCTACTTCGAAGATGTCACGCCAGGTGTCGCCAAGGCTGCGCCTGATGCGGCAGCAGAAGAGATCCCCGAATTTACCCTCGTCGACAAAGACACCTAGCCAGACCCATTCACTGAGCCCTGTGGGGCGCGTGCACTCAAGCGAGCAGATGCCTGAGCGCGGCAACCCCCGCAATGGCGCGATCGATATGTTCGTCCGTATTGTAAATGTGCGGGCACAGACGTAAGCCGCCAGTTGGCGCACCGGCAATACCGTGTTCCCGATACAGCCGATCGAAGAGCTCAGCACGATTTGGCGCCTCTACCCGGGCCACACAAACTCCGGCACTGAATTGTGCAGCAAGCGGCGTTACGAGCTGCGCACCCGCTTCCAGCAGGCCCTCCTTTAGACGACTGGCGAGTTGCCTGGCCCGTGCTTGTATGGCCGGCGCCCCGAGCTGAGCGTGCATCTGTGCAGCGACTCCGAGTGCTGCGAGTGCTGCGTCGTCTCTCTGGCCCAGCGATTCGAACCTGCGGGCACCCACGCTGTCACCCTTGATGCTTGTTCCCCAACCTGAGGCAACCACGCCTGGCCAGATCCGTGGGATCGCACTCGGGTGCACGTACAGCAAGCCGACCTCCTTGGGACCCATGTACCACTTGTGGGCACTGGCTGTGTAGGAGTCCACGCCCAACTCATTGAGATCCTGCGCAATGATCCCCCAGGTCTGGGCACCATCCACATGCACGTGAATGCCCCGTGCATGGGCAATGGTCACGAGCTCTGCAAGCGGCAGCGCCAGACCAGAGATGTTGGAGACCTGCGACACGGCCAGCACACGCGTGCGAGCCGTGAACGCATTGCTGAAAGGATCCAGCAACTGCTGAATATCGCTGGGCGCCGCGGGCAGCTGAACCACCTTGACGGAAAAGTCGAATCTGGCGGCACGCACCTGCCAGGCAACGTAGTTGGTCGGATGATTTTCCGCCCAGAGCACCACTTCGTCGCCGGTCGCGAGGTCGATACCATTGTTGATCACGTTGTTGGCTTCGCTGGTATTACGCACCAGCGCTACCGTGTCGGCCGATACACCCAGCAACGCGGCGACTGATCGTCGCGTGGTCTCCAGCGTCTGTTGGAACTTGTCGCGGTTCTGGAATGAGCAATCCTGGTTGATGTCCTGGGTATAAGTGGCCACCGAGGACGCGACAATCCGCGGCGACGGACAGAGGTTCGCTGCGTTCATCGGAATGGTACTTTCACTGAACACGAATGCATCGCGAACCTCGGCAAGGGTACGCGGCAATTGGCCGCGCGCGGCGGAGCCAACGCCGTCGAGCGAGCCGGACTCGGCGGTTGCAAACGCCGGTGCAAGTGCGGCGCCCGCACCCAACGTGCCGAGAAAGCTGCGTCTGCCGATAGCCATGCGCCTTACCTTCCTATAGCCGCGTGCTGATTTCGGTGTCAATTTCCTCAGG
>JAPUFN010000111.1 GCA_027293665.1 Gammaproteobacteria bacterium
TCGAGCGTTTTGGAGCGCTTGTGATAGACAATTTTGTCGGGCCGCATCCGGTGTTACCCCGTGGACGCGCCGTTGGTGGCGCTAAAGAATGTAACGGGAAAGGTCCTGGTCTTTAACCAGGTCTGCCAATTGCTCATCGACGTACTCCTTATCGATGACGACGCTTTGTCCGCTCTCGTCCCCTGCGTGGAACGACAGTTGCTCCAGCAGGCGCTCCATCACAGTGTGCAGCCTCCGTGCACCGATGTTCTCGGTTCCCTCGTTCACCTGCCAGGCGAGTTCAGCGATGCGCTCGATGCCATCCTCGGTAAATGAGACTGCCAGACCTTCTGTGGCCAGTAGCGCCTGATACTGCTCTGTCAGTGACGCGTTCGGTTCGGTCAGAATCCGCTTGAAGTCCTCAGCGCTCAATGCGGCCAGTTCCACTCTGATCGGCAACCGGCCCTGTAATTCGGGGATGAGATCCGAAGGTTTCGCCATATGAAATGCGCCGGAGGCGATGAACAGTATGTGGTCTGTTTTTACCATGCCGTATTTAGTAGACACCGTGCAGCCCTCGATCAGCGGCAGGAGGTCGCGTTGCACCCCCTCCCGGGAAACATCCACTCCCACTCCCTCGCCGCGCTTGGCAACCTTGTCGAGTTCGTCGAGAAAGACGATGCCGGTTTGCTCGACCGACTCGATCGCTTTGGCTTTGATCTCATCTTCGTTGACAAGTTTGGCGGCTTCTTCTTCCCGGACTTTCTTTAACGCGTCTTTTATCTTCAGGCGGGTGCTGCGCTTTTTCCCGCCGCCGATGTTGCTGAACATGTTCTGCAGCTGACTCGTCATTTCTTCCATTCCCGGTGGTGCCATTATCTCCACGCCAATCGGGGCCGAACTCAGCTCTATTTCGATCTCCTTGTCATCGAGTTCTCCCTCACGCAGCTTCTTGCGGAATATCTGCCTGGTGCTGGAAGCAGTTTTGTTCTGGCCATCCTCGCCGGAGTCGGGATTGAATCCCACCTGTTTTGGCTCCGGCAGCAGTGCATCGAGTATTATTTCTTCGGCCCGGTCATCGGCGCGATGCTGCACCTGTGAGATCTGCTCCTCGCGCAGATTTTTTATCGCTACGTCTGCAAGGTCGCGGACGATTGATTCGACATCACGACCGACGTAACCGACCTCGGTGAACTTGGTGGCCTCCACTTTGATGAACGGTGCGCCAGCCAGTTTCGCCAGACGCCTGGCGATTTCGGTTTTACCGACACCCGTGGGACCGATCATGAGAATGTTTTTTGGCGTGATCTCTTCACGCATTTCTTCACTCAACTGCATGCGCCGCCAGCGGTTACGCAGAGCGATTGCGACTGCTCGTTTGGCGGCATCCTGACCGATGATGTGGCGGTCCAGTTCGTGCACGATTTCTCGTGGGATCATTAACGTCATTTGAGATCGAGTACCTCTATGGTTCGTTGCTCGTTGGTGTATACGCAGATGTCGGCTGCGATGGCCAGCGCTTTGTCGACGACGTCGCGTGCTCCGAGTTCGGTATTATCGACAAGCGCTTTCGCGGCGGCCTGGGCGTAGGGGCCGCCGGAACCTATCGCGAGAACTCCCGATTCGGGTTCGATTACGTCACCCGTACCACTGATCAGCAGCAGAGCAGTTGTGTCTGCCACCAGCAACATGGCTTCGAGTCGCCTGAGTGCACGATCCGAACGCCAATCTTTCGCAAGTTCTACGGCTGCGCGCGTTAGATTGCCGTGAAATTTTTCCAGCGCGCCCTCGAAGCGCTCGAAGAGGGTGAATGCATCCGCAGTGCCCCCGGCGAAGCCCGCCAGTACTTTGTCGCTGTGCAGCCGGCGGACCTTGCGAGCATTGCCTTTCATGATCGTCTGACCGAGCGATACCTGGCCATCCCCACCAAGAGCGACCTGATCGCTACTGCGCACGCAGACGATCGTGGTGCCGTGAAATTGTTCCATCAGTGCTTATTCCTTGGCGGGCCGATCAGTCATAGTGGGGATGAAGCCTGAGCTTTTCAACGGTTCGCTGCGAACCTGCCCGCGGTTCAGTCGCCTTTGACGAGAAGGGCGGAGAGGTTGTTTTCGCGCAGGCGGGTCAAGGCCCGCTCCGCTTTGACCTGCGAATCGTATGGACCAACGATTACCCGGTACCAGGTGCCGGAGTCGATATCCACACGGCCTGTCTCTGCGGGGAGATTGAGCATCAACAGGTTTGCCCGCAATCGCTCAGCATCTTCGCTGCTGCGAAAAGCAGCGGCCTGCAGGAGATATTCTCTCGGCGCCGTGGCGTTTTCGCCAGCTTGCGTAAAGTCCGCCGGGTAGCTATCCGGATCCGTCAGGACGACGTCGTTTTTGAGTATCTGATCAAACTCGAACGTGACCTCGCCGACGTCTTCAGCCTGCTGTCCACGGATGGCCGTCACGGATTCGTCGAAAATCTCGGGTGCGTAAGAGCCGACCAGCACAAGTGCTGCACCGAATATCACGCCTGCCGAGAAACTGGGTGCATTGAAGCCGGCATTGACCTTGCTGCTCGCCCGGCGCCGCGCCGGTGGACGTTTTCTGCGGCGGCTCTGCGACTTAGATCTCTTCTTTTGTCGCTGTGCAAAGTCTCTGGCCATAACCCGCAATGATAGGCAACGATTGGCTTGAGCAAAAGACCGTTACGCTTTAGCGGGTTCGCATCAGAACGTATCGTATGGATCGATGTCGACGGACCAGCGTACATCGCGCGGGGCGTCGACAAGTTGCAGGAGCACCTTCAGCCCGCGATGCAGACGGCGGCGATTTTCGGCTACCACCAGGAGTTGAAAGCGCCAGCGGTCAGCTACGCGGGCTATTATGGCTGGTGCCGGACCGAACAGCTCCAGCGGTTCGCCCAGTTTGGTTTTGATCTGCATGAGCCACTGCTGGGCGGCGGTGGCCGCGCTAGCTTCGGCACGGATCAGCGCGATCGGCCGATAGGGCGGAAGTTCGGCTTGAGCGCGGGTTTTGAGTTCCCGTTCGGCAAATCCCGCGTAGCCATGTTCGAGCAGCGCCGTAAGCAGTGGATTTTCTGGTTGGTAGGTCTGGATATAGACCTCTCCAGGGCGTTGCGCGCGGCCGGCGCGGCCGGCGACCTGGACGATGAGTTGAGCGGTGCGTTCGGGTGCCCGGAAATCCGGACTCATGAAACCACCGTCTGCGTTGAGCACGGCGACCAGCGTGACATCCGGAAAATGATGACCTTTGGCGAGCATCTGCGTGCCGATCAGAATTGCCGGTTCACCGGTCTGAATCGTTGCGAAGTGCTCTTGCATGCGGCGTTGACTGCGCGTCGTGTCGCGATCGATTCTGAGTATCGGGAACTCCGGGAACTGCCGCGCGAGGCCCTCTTCGGTACGCTGAGTGCCGACCCCAACGGCGGTAAGGCCTTCGTGGTCACAACTCGGACAGCGCTGCGTCAGTGCCTGGCGTCGGCCACAGTGGTGACAGATGAGTGCCGGGGGCTGCCGGTGCATGGTGAGATGGCGATCGCAGTGGTTGCAGTCTGCCTGCCAGCCGCAACGCGAACACAGCCACGTTGGCGCGAAGCCGCGCCTGTTAAGAAACACCAGGGCCTGGCCACCGGCCTGCAGATGGCGTTGCATGATTCGAGTCAGGTCGGCGCAGATGCCGTCATCCAGGCGCCGGCCACGAATGTCGATGAGATGGAAAGTTGGCGGATTTGCGCCGCCGGCGCGTTTGCTTAGGTGGAGTACGGTATAGCGGCCATTGCGGGCGTTGTATAACGATTCAAACGACGGAGTAGCGCTTCCCAGCAGCAGCGGAATGTCGAGTTGCTGTGCGCGCTTTACCGCCACATCACGCGCGGAGTAGCGCAATCCGTCGGTCTGCTTGAACGACGAATCATGTTCCTCGTCAACGACGATGAGACCCAGATTGGCAAATGGTGTGAGTACGGCCGAGCGGGTACCGATGAGAATGTCGATCTCGCCGTTCCGACAGCGTAGCCACGTCTGTAACCGGGCGGCGTTGCTGAGATTAGAATGGACGGTGCTGGCGGCGCCGAAACGTTCCTCGAAGCGCTGCAGGGTCTGCGGCGTGAGCGCAATCTCCGGCACGAGCACCAGCACCTGCCTGCCCTGAGCGAGCACCGTTTCGATAAATCGCAGATAGACCTCGGTTTTACCGCTGCCGGTTATGCCATCGAGCAGCACTGGTGCGAAGCCCTCGGGCAGGCTGTTAAGTCCATCGAGCGCTGTTTGTTGCTCGTCGTTCAGCTGCGGCCCGGCCACCACCGGCCGAGCGCGCATGACACTGCCGGCAGGAGTCGGTCCGACAGGAGTCGGGAGAAGATCACTCGCGCGGGTAATAGCCCCTTTGGCCGCGAGCGCCCGGATGTGGGATCGACTGAACGCGTTCTGGCGCAGCTTTGCTGCCGTGGCTGAGCCGCCCTGATCGCGCAGCCATTGCAACAGTGCGGCCTGCTTCGGTGCTCGTGTGAGCGGAAATTCACCGGCGGTTATCTGCCAGACCTCGCTGCGGCGTATTTTCACGGGTTCACTTTTACGCGCCGCTGCCGGCAGCAGAGTTGCCAGCACTTCGCCAAGCGGGTGCTGATAGTACTCGGCGAGCCACGCTGCCAATTCCCAGAGCTCAGCACCGAACAGGTTTTCGCTGTCGAGAATTCGGTTGAGTGGCTTGAGGCTGGCGTGGGCATCCAGCGGATTCACTTGTGTGCAGACGCCCACCAGCTTCTGCCGGCCGAATTGTACGGCGATGCGGGCGCCAACCACCGGCAGCGGCAACTCGTCGGGTACGCAATAGTCGAATTGCTGGTGCAGCGGCAGCGGCACGGCGATGCGGGCGACGCGCTGAGGTGGCGTGTGACTACTCATATAAGCGGTGCATTCTAGCTTGTGCGGTGCGGGGTGGTGCTTGTTACGGCTGACAAGTGGTGCCGGATAAAAGAATCCCGCGGTGTAGGTGGGATCGTACCGCGGGATGGGTGCTCAAGCACTGGCACGACGACCGGGCATACCGGTCTGCAAGCGGGAATACGGAAGAAGGGGACAGGCAGTATGGTGTGACAGGGTGTGATGTTGCTATCTCCCTACCATCTGACTACACTGCGCGCCCTTCGAGAAACCTGCTTGAGACGGGCAATGAAAGCGGACATCCATCCGAAGTATCAAGAGATCAAGGCGACCTGCAGCTGCGGCAACGTCATAGAGACCCGTTCGACGTTGCAGGCAGACATCCACCTGGAAGTCTGCTCGGCGTGCCATCCCTTTTACACGGGGAAACAGAAGATCCTTGATGCCGGTGGCCGCGTAGAACGTTTCCGCAAGCGATTCGGTAACCGCTCCAGCACCAAGCTGGGCTAGTCCTCTGCGCGTCGCCGAATACCTCCAGATTCAGCCTATATTCAGCTGAA
>JAPUFN010000112.1 GCA_027293665.1 Gammaproteobacteria bacterium
TGCACGGACCGCAGCGCAGCAGTCAGAGAAGTCATCGATGCTCACGGCTGCGACATCGTGGTCGCCGATGATGGCTTGCAGCACTACGCGCTGGCCCGCGATGTGGAGATTGCTGTCGTTGACGGACATCGTGGCGTCGGCAATGGAGCTTGTTTGCCGGCGGGCCCTCTGCGGGAACCCGTGTCGCGTCTTGCCGAAGTGGACTGGGTGATCAGCACCGGCAGACCATCAGGGCTGCACCCCGAGGAATCTCTGATGCGCATCGTCCCGCTGCGTTTCGTCAGGCTTACGTCCGCTGGGACCTCGCCATCGACCGGACAGTCACTGAGTTGCGATGAGTTCGTCTCACTTTACTCGAACGTGAATGCGGTGGCGGGTGTTGGCAACCCCGTTCGATTTGCGCAGACGCTACGCGACCTGAATCTCAATCCAATGCTTCACGCATACGATGACCACCATAGGTTTGATGGCTCCGAACTGGTATTTGAAAACGACTGGCCAATCGTCTGCACGCAGAAGGATGCGTTGAAAATCTCCGAACTTGCCGAACTGGATCGTGAAGTGTGGTATCTGGAAATCGAAGTTGAGCTCGACGTGGACGCCGAGCAGAGACTTGAAAAGCTTCTCGTTGAGCACGGAATAACATGTCAGTGAGTGGATTCAGCGTGGTCATTCCAGCTCGCTATGAATCGACCAGACTGCCGGGTAAGCCGCTGGTGGATATCGCTGGTCTGCCGATGATCGTCAGGGTTGCCGAACGGGCGGTCGAATCTGGCGCGCGGGAGGTCATAGTTGCGACGGACGATCCGAGAATTGTTGAGGCAGTTGAACGTGCCGGTTACAGGGCTCTTCTGACTCGCTCAGATCACGCCTCCGGCTCTGATCGGGTTATGGAAGTGGTTGTTGCTTGTGGCTGGAACGACCAGGAAATTGTTCTGAATGTGCAAGGTGACGAGCCGCTGATTCCACCGGATGTGATTTCGCAGCTCGCCCGGCGGTTGGCTGCAGACGACTCTCTTGCGGCGGCCACCCTCTGCGAACCAATCCAAAATCGGGCAACATTATTAGATCCAAATGTGGTCAAAGTGGTCAGGTCCCGCAAGGGGCTCGCGCTGTATTTTTCACGTGCACCAGTCCCTTACGACCGACAGTCATTCGCTGCGGAATCAATGGACCTTGCAGCCGATCGTCACTGGTGGCGGCATATCGGCGTTTATGCCTACCGGGTCTGGGCGCTTGCTCAATTCGTTGGATTGCCTGTCAGCGAACTCGAGGCCACAGAGTCTCTGGAGCAGCTGCGCTTACTCGACAACGGCATGGATATGCTTGTTGAGGAAGCATGCGAATCGGTGCCAGGTGGTGTTGATACACCCGCTGACCTCGAGCGGATTCGCGCCCTGCTGTCTACGCAATGAGCCACAGGCTGCCTAACGTGGGGCCATTCGAATGCCGCCATCCAGCCGGATCGTCTCGCCGTTGAGATACGGATTTTCGATTATCTGTCTCGCCAGCAGCGCATATTCGGGCGCCTCACCAAGGCGCTTGGGATGCTGCACCATCTCGATGAGCGGGTCACGAACACGATCCGGCGCGCCCGCCATCATGGGCGTTTCAAATATCCCGGGTGCGATAGTGCACACACGGATGCCGGAACGGCCGAGATCGCGGGCGATGGGCAACGTCATTCCGGCCACGCCGGCTTTACTTGCAGCGTAGGCCGCCTGACCAATCTGGCCATCAAACGCGGCAACCGATGCGGTGTTGATCACCACGCCGCGTTCGTTGTCCGAGTTATCGGGTTCGTTGTTCTGCATCTGGGCGGCGCACAACCGCAGGGTATTGAAGGTACCGATCAGATTTACCTGGATCACGAAATTGAACATCTTCAGGGGCATGGCTCCCTCTTTGCTCAGAGTTCGCGATGCGGCGCCGATTCCCGCACAGTTCACATTTACGTGGATAGCACCGAAGGTTGCCATCGTTGCCGTAACGGCGGCTTCGACGGACTCCTCCTCGGTGACGTTGACGCTCATTCCGGTGGCATTGGGACCGAGTTCTTCCGCCGTTTGCGCGACGAGGTCTTCATTGAGATCGAAGAGGGCGACTTTGCCGCCCTGGTTGATTACCATTTCCGCCGTCGCCCTGCCCAAGCCTGATGCGCCGCCGGTAATCACGGCGACTTTGTTATTCAAATCCACAGATGTGCTCCTGTTCAGTTGGATATTTTGATTTGGGATGTGGTTGGTTGTGAGTCACTGCTCAGTGAATGAAAGATAAGCAAATGAATGCAAAGCCAGAAATTATACCGCAAGGTGCATTTGCCCATGTAGACGACTATTTGACCGGCTCGCAGGCCGATGAGTTGTTCGTCAGGTTGCTCAAGGCAGCACCATGGCGGGAGGAATGGATCCACCTTTACGGTCGGGAAGTTCGCGTGCCAAGGTTAGTGAGCTGGTACGGAGATCCGGGTCTGAACTACCGCTACAGTGGCAACCATCATACAGCGACTGGCTGGCCGGAACAGATCGAGACCCTGCGCAGCAGGCTCACTGAGTTCGTCGGAACTCAGTTCAATTTCGTGTTGCTCAATCGCTACAGGACTGGCGCGGATTACATGGGCTGGCACACCGATGATGAAGCTGAAATGGGATCACAAATCGCCTCCATCAGTCTTGGTGCAACGCGCAGGTTTCTCCTGGAAGCCACCACCGACAGCAAAGACATTATTGAGCTGGCGCACGGCTCGCTGCTCACGATGCGCACCAATGTGCGGCACTCTCTGCCCAGGACCTCGCGCCCGGTGGGCGAGCGGATCAATCTTACTTTCCGCAGAATTGTCGCGATCTGATGAACGCTGCACCCCTGCGCAACACACTGGGCGTGGCTTGCCTCGCGCAGGCCTCGGAAGTGCGCTCGATTGCAGAACTACGGGATTTTTATTCGCAGCCAGGTAACGAGTCGGCCCGCGTCCTCGGTGAAGGCAGCAACGTCGTACTCGCCCCGCAACTCGATTGTCCGGTTTGCATCATGGGGATTCGGGGGTTGCAACTGCGCGAGGTTGACCACAGCCAGGTTGACGTGATCGCAGGGGCAGGTGAGAACTGGCACGAACTTGTCTGCTGGAGTCTGGCTCAGGGTCTATATGGTCTGGAAAATTTATCGCTCATCCCGGGTAGCGTGGGCGCAGCACCCGTCCAGAACGTTGGTGCCTACGGCGCGGAGCTCGCGGAATTTTTTGTGGAATTATCGGCGTTGGATACGCACACGGGCGACATCGTCGTGATGGACCGCGCCAGTTGTGAATTTTCATACCGGGACAGCTTGTTCAAATCGAGCGGGACCGAGCGCCGCAGATTCGTGATCGCGGGCGTCACGTTGCGCCTGTCGCGCCAGGCAGCCCCGCGAACAGACTATCCGGACATTCAGCGCGAGCTGCAACAACTCGGTATTGATGATGCGTCCCCCGAGCAGGTTGCCAAGGCGGTCATACGGGTGAGGCGGCGCAAATTGCCGGATCCCGCGGTTACTCCCAACGTCGGCAGCTTCTTCAAGAATCCGCAGTTGGATCGGCCGCAGGCTGAAAGAGTACGCAGAGATTTTCCGCAGCTCAATCAGTATGCAACTGCGCAGGGCAGCAAGTTATCGGCCGCACAGCTCATTGATTTGTGCGGCTGGAAAACCCGGGAAACGGGTCCGGTGCGAGTCTGGCAGCGTCAGCCACTGGTGCTGGT
>JAPUFN010000113.1 GCA_027293665.1 Gammaproteobacteria bacterium
GGCCGTGCTCGCGATGGCGGCGAGCCTGCTGTTGTTCATCGCTGTCTACCAGATTGTCGATGACACACAGGCAACCATGGTGGGCGCCCTGCGTGGCTACAAAGACACTCGCATGCCGACGGTTTTCTCTCTCATTGGGTATTGGTTTCTGGCGCTGCCACTGGGCGCGGCTTTGGCGTTTGGCTGGTTTGATCTGCCTGCGTACGGCGTCGCAGGCTTCTGGTTTGCAATGACGCTCGGCCTTGCCAGTGTCGCTGTCTGCATTGGCATCCGGCTGGTCTCGACGAGCAGGAACGATGCGCGCATCGAGCGATTTGCACGCATCTGATGTGCGCACGCGGAAAGTGAACCGATCTTTTGAAAATTATTCATCAGCGATTCCATGAGGTGCGCGCAATCCGGTCACCGGCGAAGGTGCCGAGGTACAACTCGCCGTCGTACTCGACAGCGACAGTCGCAGCACCCATTGGTGCACCGCGATTAGCAACAACTGCCACCCCTGTCATGGTGGCCGGATCCAGTGCGACAATCTCAAAAGCGAAGCCGCAGGATCCCTGCTCTAGTCCCTGGCAGGCCATCAACTCCAGGAAACCATCAGTGTGTGATGCGACCAGCAGCCTGCCGTCTGTCGACCAGGTAACGTTGTCCGGGCTTGCGACGTCTGCCACCGCGACCACTGTGGCTGTGGCCAGGTTCAGTTTTCGAACTTCGCCTGCGATGTACATATTGATGAACAGATGACTTTCATCTGCTGATTTTTCGATGCCGTTCGGAAAAGGCCCGTTGCTGCCAGCCACCATTGTGAATCCGCGTTTCTGATTCCAGGCGTAGACGAAACCGGAGTCGGCACCGAGCAAAGCTGATTTCAGCATTGCGCTTGTCTGAGCGTCCTTCGGCATCATATGTGTCACCCAGAAACCGCCGTCCCGGCTCGCGACAACATCGTTGAAGAACGACTGGTCGGGACCTTCTGCGCAGCCCCGCCACTCGAGCGTTACGCCTGCAGCGTCTTCGAGTACTTCGAGCATTTCCACCGACTCACGCAAACCGTGATTGACGACGAGCAGCACATGCCGGCCGTCGGCACGTTGCTCCAGATCGATACCATGTGGCGCAAAGGCCGCAGCGTCTGGTGGTTCGCAAGCCGCACTGCCCCAACTGCGATCGTCGATGATCGCGCCAGTCGGTGGAAAAAGAACCTCAATACGACCGTCGCGCGGGGAATAAAAAACGAGGTTTCCAGCGACGGCGCCGTCCATGCCGCCAAACTGGCTGACCAGCAGCCCCTGATTCGATGGCAGTACGGCCAGGTCTTCGGGGTTCTGAAAGCGGCAGTCCGGTTGAATGCCGGCACTCGCTTCGCAGCCGATAATGGGGGTAGGGGACTCACCGCAGGCACCCAGAATCAACAAGCCAGTCAATGCAATTGGCCGCAGCAACTCTCGCAGCATTACTTTTTCACCTTCCCCGTTGGCGGCTTGCATCATTCGCCTCCAGACATTTCCGGGGCACGCAATTCTGCGACCATGTCCGCCACCGCATCGACAACCAGCTGCGGCTGATCGAGCTGGATCACATGACCACTGTGCCGTGCAATCCGGCGCTGTCCACGAGCGGATAGCGCCGTCAATTCGATTTGTAGTTCGTCCCAGGCTACGCGCTGTGCCCGGGACATTTCAGCAGTGATCCCCAGCACCTCAATTGCCTCCGGCTCATTGCCCTGGGACAGCACCGTCAGTGGCAGATCGCCAAGTTTTGCAGGGGGCGCGGTGTCGCGCAGCTTTGCCGTAAAACTTTGCGACTCTGCCAGTATCGAAGAACAGGTATGCGATTGATTGACGTTGGCACGAAGCAGCGCCCGGATATCCTCGGGGATTTCGAGCTGATCGAATATTGCGCCCATTGCGTCAACAATCCGGACCACGCCCAGCGGCTGCAGCCAACTGCACAGCCGCAGAATCTGGTCACCGTCCTGCATGCCGTCGAACCTCGGCAGGCGGGTTCCCTGCTGTTCGTGGGACGAATCAACCAGCACCATCCCGATAATATCCTGTGGATACTGGTGGAAGTACTCACGCACATAGACGCCACCGGCGGACATGCCGAGCAGCACATAAGGTCCTTCGACGCCGCCGAGCTCAATCAATTTATTGAGCCGTGTGGCCACTTCGTCCGCGCTGGCGACACGGTTGATTGGTTCGCTCCAATCAAGCCCGGGCCGATCGTAGGCGCAAATCTCGGAATGTTCGCTCATGGCATCGTGCACCAGGGACCAGCTCGATGAGCCGAAACCCAGTCCGGCTTCCAGTATGACGACCGGTTTACCGCTGCCGCGACAGTCGAGATGCATCTGCAGCCCATCAACCTCCACCAGCCGGCCGGGCGGGGGAAATTTTTCCCGATCGGCCGCTGCCTGCAGCCACTGGTAAGTGGCACCGGAGATTGTAAGTACGACGAGCAGACTGAGAATGGCGAGCAGAATCTTCGTGGTGAGTCCCATTGGTATCCTTACCGTTTGGTGTCAAAAATCTGGTGTTAAAAGGCGAACGTCCCAGACACTTAAATCTGCCGCATCAGTTTGAAGCATCCGCGGAGTTCCGCGACGAACAATTCCGGTTGTTCGAACGCGGCAAAGTGGCCGCCTTTGTTGAGTTCGTTCCAGTAAACAATATTGGTGTAGGTCTGTTCCGCCCAGGAGCGTGGGGTGGCAACAATTTCTTTGGGAAAGATACTGCATCCCGTAGGTAGATTAACCGTCGTGTCCTGACCGGAAAAAGCCCGGCCGAAACTCTCCCAGTACAATCGAGCGGAAGATGCGCCACTGGCGGTCAACCAGTAGAACATGACATTGTCCAGAAGCTCATCGCGGCTGAGAACGTTTTCCGGATCCCCGTCGCAGTCTGTCCATTCGTAGAATTTCTCGATCACCCACGCAGCCTGACCCATAGGTGAATCGACCAGTGAATAGCCCAGCGTTTGCGGGCGTGTGCTTTGTTGTTTGGAGTAACCGGCTCCCCATTGCTGATAGTACTGGCCACCTGCGAGCGCGCGTTTGTCACGCTCGGTCGGATTCTCCAGTGCCTCTTTGGTCGGCCGCGCACTGGGCATGTTGACGTGGATGCCGACGCAATGGCCCAGATTGGCTCTACCGATCGCGGTCGTTACTGCAGAACCCCAATCGCCACCTTGTGCGAAGTACCGCTCGTAACCCAGACGCTGCATCAACTCATCCCAGATTGTCGCGATTTTCTCAACACCCCAGCCGGTGCTCGCAGGTTTGCCGGAAAAGCCAAATCCGGGCAACGATGGGCAGATCACATGGAAGGCGTCTTCGGCTGAGCCGCCATGTGCCACGGGATCGACGAGCGGTTCGATGACTTTGTGGAATTCAACGACCGAACCGGGCCAGCCGTGGGTAATCAGCAGTGGCACCGCCTGAGAGTGCGGACTTTCACAATGAATAAAGTGGATGTCCAGACCGTCAATTGCGGTCACATACTGAGCGAACTGATTATAGTGTGCTTCGCGGGCGCGCCAGTCGTAGTGCGTAAGCCAGTAATCCTGCAACTCCCTGGCATAGTTCAGTGGCAGGCCCTGCGACCAGTCGTCGGGCGTTTCCGATTCCGGCCAGCGAGTGCGTTCGAGCCGTGTGCGCAAATCAATCAGATCCGTCTGTGGAATCTCGATTCGGAATTCTCTGATATCGCTCATGCTTCCCCCGTAGGCTCCATGCACGAGGATAAACTGCAATCGAGGTGGCGTCTCAGCTTTTCGCTGGTTCTGCCACTGGCAGGCGGACTCGGAACTCAGCACCCGGGTTTGCGTTCCTGACCTCGACATCGCCGCCCATCGCCGACACCAGTTCATGCACCAGTGCAAGGCCAATTCCGGTGCCCACTGTTTCCCGGGTAAGTTCTCTCTGGGTGCGATAGAACAATTTAAAAATTTTCTTCATCTGGTTTTTCGGCACACCCGGACCGTGGTCGCGAACCAGAAATTCCACCGAACCGTTGTGTACCCGGCTACTGAAGTGAATTTTTTTGTCTGCCGCGTTGGCTGAAAATTTCACCGCATTGTCGATCAGGTTAATCACGATCTGCACGAACGCATCGGCATCCACTGCCAGCTCGACGTCCGGGTTCTCGTGTGCCTGGGTGAGTGTGAAACCGGCTTGTGTGACATGGCTGGAAATCTTGGAACCCGCCAGATCAACCAACTCGCCAGTGCTGGTCACTTGCAGTTCGAGGCCGGAGCCCGTGCCGGTGGTGGAATCCGTACTGTTGCGGTTGATGCGGGCAAGCTGCAGCACATTGTTTATCAGGCGCGTGAGTCGTTCGCTCTCCTGAAAAATGAAGTCGTAGTAGGTGCGCTTTTTCTCCTCGCTGGCCCACCCGGCTTTGAGTATTTCGCCGTACATGCGAATCGAGGTCAGCGGTGTCTTCAGCTCGTGGCTCACGGCCGAGACAAAGTCCTGCTGCTGTTCGGCCAGTGCAATCTGCCGCTGACCGATTCGGTAAAGGAACGTGAAACCACCCAGGAGCAGCGCAAGAAATGCAAATGCCGTCCAGGCGATCAAGGTGCCTCCGGGCCCAGTCGGCAGGCGGGTGAAGCTGAAAATGAGCTCGATGGCGTTCACAGGCGCGGTCAGGCGGGTTCGATAGAGTAGTGTTCCAGTGATCTCGCTGGCGCGGGCCGAGTAATCCGCAGCCAGGTGCGAACCCGATACGAACGTATGCAGAACCTCACCTTCGTGCGCGATCGTCAGATTGCTCATTGCCGCCAGGCCGGTTTCGCTGTAAAGGTTGCCGATCAACCCGTCCAGTAACGCTGTACGTTCGATAATTGCACCCTGCACGAAACGTTGTTGTTCCTGCCACACGTTTCGATAGAGCACGAAATGATCCTGGTCTATGACATCGAACCGGAACGGTTCAACCTCGCTTTCGAATGTGTTCAGCCACTCTTCGCCGATATCGGTAAATTGGTATCCAATCCTGTCTACCGGGGCCCCGACATTCTTCTCTAACCGGCGTGTTCGAACCTGTGCCTTGTCATCGGGAGTTGCTGCCGACGGCACTTCCTGTTCAGCCGTGACGCTCAAATAGGTTTGCGCCAACTTCAGCTCGGCCACGCTACCGAGTGGACTTGTGGTTTTCTTGGCCTGGGGTGCGTTCAGCCCGTCGAACACCCTGCGGCCGATGGCGCGTTCGTTCTGCCGGTCGTCGGCGTCTGCGGTGGTGAGACTTGCAAGAGTACTCGCAGGAGTTTCCGCAGGCGAACGCATGAGCCTGTCGACAGACGGCCGGGTAGAAATATCCGCAGAAATGGCTGCAGGTTCTCTTGCGGGCACTCGCGCAAATTCGCTCGAGGCGCCACTGGCGGCTGCCATCCGCCCACGCTCTCGCTCAGTGATCGCTATGTCGTCTGCGCGTTGACTGGACTGTTCGAGCAACTCGAAGACCTGGTTTTCGAGCGCAAGACGTTGTTCGTAATCGCGTGGTTGGAGGCTGACACTGGCATCCTGCTTTAACGTTTCTCTCGGCAGAAGCGGGGTGCTGAATGACCCGTCCGCATCAACCTGAAAGTAAGACACCAGCCCAGCCAGGCCACTTTCCACCGGAAATGACGATAGTGGTGAACGCTGCACGAGGTTGCCGTCGCCGACGATGAGGAATCCGAAGTCGACGACCGATTTGGCGTCTTCGGCTGCAAAAACTTCTGCGGCTCTGCGATCTATGCGAGCGGTAAGTTCAGCTGCGAGCGATTGATACTGATAGAAGGATTCGAACTGCAACTGGCGATAGCCGAGGTAGACCAGCGCAACCGCAGGAATCAGTACAACGATGAAGATGGCGAGCAGAATGAATCTGAGCCGCTGGAGTTGGTTAGAGACAAGTGAGTTCATGGTCAGGTCAACGCGCCACTCAGTCGATAGCCGGCCCCGCGTACGGTCACCAGATGAACGGGGTGTTTCGGATCGGGTTCGAGCTTACGCCGGAGCTTGGCTATGTGGATGTCGACGGTGCGAGTTTCGATATCCAGATTTTTTGCGTAACCCCAGACTTCGGTCAGGAGTTCATCCCGGGAGACCGGTCGTTCCGCGTGGGCGTAGAGGTACTCGAGTATCTCCATCTCCCGGCGAGTGAAATGGATCGCCTGTTCATCGAAAGTACCCGCGAGATTTCGCGTATCAATAACTGTGTCAGAGCAGCCATCGGTTCGCAGCACAATCTCAACGACGTCGCTACCTCGCGAGCGACGTAACACGGCTGCGATTCTGAGCATGAGTTGTTCAACAGAAAATGGTTTGGCGACGTAGTCGTCGGCTCCCAGGCGTAATCCTCGAACGATATCTTCGTCGCTCACTTTCGCAGTCAGCATGATGATTGGTAGTTCTTTGTTTACATCACGTATCGCGTTGCAAACGTCGAACCCATTCATGCCAGGCAACATGATGTCCAGTAGAACCAGGTCGAATCTCCCGGCCAGCGCATGGTCCAGACCTGCGATACCGTCTTCGGCGCTCGTCACCTCGTAGCCGTGAAACAGCAGGACGTCGATCAGACCCGTACGAATCGCGGCCTCGTCTTCGACAACCAGAATGTGGGGTTTCGCGTTCATAACAGGTTCAAGCCTAGCAGTGGACGCTACATTCGCGCATGTAAAGTTTTGGTAAAGAAATAGAACCACCTTTTTACCAAACCGTGCCTACAAGCTCTTCGACTTGCGTCGCATCATCGCTTTCAACTTGATGCAACAGGAGCTACCCATGGCATTGATCACACGCGTTTCGCGACTTTTTACGGCAGATCTGCACGCCGTTCTCGATCGCATCGAAGAACCGGAGGTCATCCTCAAGCAGAGTATTCGCGAGATGGCCGACGCGTTGGCGCAGGCTGAGCAGCGGTTGCAATGGCTTGCCAGCGAACACACCCAACTCGAGCAGCGCGCCAGTGGGTTAAGCGAAAGCATCGCTTCGCTCGACAGCGAACTCGATCTTTGTTTCGCGGCTGGTGAAGAAACGCTCGCCCGTTCCCTCGTTAAACGCAAGCTTGCGGCCGAGCAACAACACAAACAGATGACACAACAATTTGTAGCGACGCAGCAGGATCATGACTCGCTCGAAGAGATGCTTGTCGAACGGCGTCAAGAGTTAGCCAACATGCAGCAGAAAGCCGATCTTCTGGTTGCTGCACCGTCGAATGTGCAGGCAGTGATGCAGGAATCGGTCATCAGCCAGGACGCAATCGATGTGGCCTTCCTGCGGGAGAAGCAACGGAGGCAATCATGAAGAAGCCAGGTTTTTTCCGTGGTGTCATCGTCGCTGCCGCGCTCGCGCTTGTCGGTTCGATCGCCTTCAGCGGGCTCTCTTTGATCCTTGGTGGCGTAGCTGCGCTGAAAGTTCTGCTGACGCTGCTCGCAGGTGCTTACGTCCTCTATCTGCTGGCTGCTTCTGCAGAACGCACCGGACGTGTCGCAGTCTTCACGGCGTGGCTGTTTGTGACGGTCTGTATCTGGTTTTTCACGGCGGATCTTACGTTGATGATGATCGCGCAGGCAGTTTCCATATCGATAGTACGCAGCCTTTATCACCATGCCGGTGTGCTCGCCGGTCTGCTGGATCTTGTGTTGTCCGCATTTGCGCTCAGTGCAGCCGTCTGGGCAAGCGCGCAGTCCGGCAGCATGTTCCTGGTCGTCTGGTGCTTCTTCCTGGTCCAGGCGCTGTTCGTCGGAATTCCGACGTCATTCAAATCAGAAAAACAGCAGTCATCCGCGCAGGAACTTACCCAGGAAGATGAATTTGGTCGTGCCTTTCGCACGGCAGAAACGGCGATCAGACGTATTGCCACCCAACGCTAGTGTAGGAGGTCTACAACCATGAAATCGAAAATTATCGCAATCGGACTGTTTGTCCTTACGGCGGCAACGGTCGCCTACTATCCAACCGTGCGCGGCAGCGTGACACAGGTTGTCCAGCCACCCATCCAACAGGGCGTCGTGGCGGTTATCCCGGTTGCTGCGCCAAAAATCGAGGTCGTGTTCGTGCTCGATACCACGGGCAGCATGAGTGGCCTGATTCAGGCTGCGAAAGACAAGATCTGGTCTATCGCCTCGACGATGGCGTCTGCTCAGCCGGCACCTGAGATCAGCATGGGTCTGGTCGCCTATCGTGACCGCGGTGACGCTTACGTCACCCGGGTCGTCGATCTCTCGACGGATCTGGATTCGGTGTATGCCACTCTCATGGACTTCGAAGCCGCTGGTGGTGGGGATACCCCGGAAAGCGTCAACCAGGCATTAACCGATGCCATTCACGGCATCTCCTGGAGTAAGGATCCAAACAGCTATCAAGTTGTCTTTCTCGTGGGCGACGCGCCTGCGCACATGGACTATCCCAACGACGTCAAGTACCTCACCACTCTTGCAGAAGCCACGCAACGCGGCATTGTGGTGAACACGATCCGTTGCGGTAACGATGCTGCCACTGAAGCTCAGTGGCAAACTATCGCAGCCGCGACTCAGGGCGCCTATTTCTCAGTGGATCAGGCAGGCAGCGCGATTGCGCTGGCAACACCCTATGACGTTGAACTCGGCCGGCTTTCAGCCGATCTGGATGACACTCGTCTGTACTACGGCAACGAAGGCCTACGTGCTGAGAAACAGGCGAAGATCGCAGCAACCGACAGACTCCACGCGTTCGCCAGTGCTCCGGTCAGAGCGCGCCGTGCGACCTTCAACATCTCAGCGAGCGGCGAGAAGAACCTGTTCGGTGATGGCGATCTGATCGGTGGTATCGCAAGCGGCGATGTAAAGCTCGATGAGCTCGAGGTGGCGCAGTTGCCGGAATCGCTGCAAAAATTGACCCCGATGCAACGGCAGGAAGTCGTTCGTGCCAACGGCGAGAGGCGTGACGAGCTCAAAGCGCAGATTCGTGAACTCAGTGAGCAACGGGCCGCGTACCTTGCAGCAGAAGTCGAATCGATTGATGACAAAGAGGCGTCACTCGACCATGGCATTTTCGAAGCCGTGCGCGATCAGGCTGGTAAGAAAGGGCTGAAGTACTCGGCTGCCGCGCCTAGTTACTAGTCAATCAATCCAACCCATGCTGCAGTCGCGACGGTCAGATTTGCCGGGCGCG
>JAPUFN010000114.1 GCA_027293665.1 Gammaproteobacteria bacterium
ATCCCTCACTTCTGCATTTCCATTGCGTTGATGAAAGGCAACCAGTTCGAGCATGCCGTCATCGTCGATCCGCTGCGCAATGAAGAGTTCGTCGCAAGCCGCGGCTCTGGCGCGCAACTCAACAACCGCCGAATTCGCGTCACCAACACCATCAAACTGGAAGATGCGATACTCAGCACGGGTATTCCGCCCGGAGTCATCGCGACACACCTCGAATCCTATATGGCTATGCTGGAGAGTTTCACCGGGCAGTGCCGGGCGATTCGCCGCCTTGGCTCGGCTGCGCTGGACCTGGCATACGTCGCAGCCGGCCGCACGGACGGCTTCTGGGAATTCGGTCTCAAGCGCTGGGATATCGCTGCAGGGACGCTACTCGTGAGGGAAGCCGGCGGATTTGTGGGTGACCTCGCCGGTGGCGATGATTTTTTTGACTCCGGCAGCATCGTTGCCGCCAATCCGAAATGTTTCAAAGCCATGGTGCAGGCAATTCGGCCGCACCTCACCTCAGACATGTAGCAACCCGTTGCAAAAAGCGCTGCGCGCTGCTGACGACCCGGCGCGGACCCGGCTCAGGGCATCCCATCATCCAGAGTCTCTTTTTCCGGCACCAGCAGATCCTCATGCGTCATCTTGAGCAGGATCAACATGTTTGAAGCAATATAGATCGATGAGTAGGTGCCGACGATCACTCCAATCGTCAGCGCGGCGGCAAATCCTCTGATCGTCTCACCCCCGGAAACCAGCAGGGCAACCAGAACAAAGAGAGTGGTCATCGAGGTAACCACAGTTCTACCCAGGGTCTGATTCAACGATTTGTTGATAATGTCGATGATCGTACCCTTGCGCATCTTGCGGAAATTCTCACGGATTCTGTCACTCACGACTATTGTGTCGTTCAGTGAGTAACCAATAACAGCCAACACGGCTGCCAGCACCGAAAGATCGAACGTCCATTGAAAGAGTGCAAATATTCCAAGCGTCAGTACTACGTCATGCACCAGAGCGGCAACCGCGCCGACTGAAAACTGTTTCGTAAAGCGAAAAAAGATGTAGAGCATGACCACTGCGAGCGCTGCAATCAAAGCCAGTCCGGCATCCTCCGTCAGCTCTTCGCCGACGGCCGGTCCTATGTAGTTGGATTGGCGCAACACCACCTCAGGATATTTTTCGCGTAGCGTCGCGACGAGCTCGTCACCCAATTGTGCCTGTTCCACCGAGGCCTGGGGTGGCATGCGAATCAACAGATCCCGCTCTGTGCCGAAATACTGCACGATGCCGTTCTCAAAACCCGCCGCATCGAGCAACTCACGAATTTCCGCCGGTGCTGTAGGCTCGGTGAACTCGACTTCCACCAGCGTACCACCGGTGAAATCGAGGCCCAGGTTCAGACCCTGCACCAGTAATACGCCGAGGGATAACACGATGAGGACGACCGACATCGTGCCAGCGATCTTGCGCTTACCCATGAAGTCGATGTTGAACGTTGGCAGGTTCATATCGCGAGCTTCTCGAGTTTGCGACCGCCATACATGAGATTGACGATCGCGCGTGTTCCTAGAATTGCGGTGAACATGGAAGTGACTATGCCGATCGCAAGGGTAACCGCAAAGCCTTTGACCGCTCCGCTGCCAATCGAGAAAAGAATGATCGCAACGAAGAAGGTGGTGATGTTGGCATCGAGAATTGTGAGTAGCGCTCGATCAAATCCGATTGATATGGCTTGTTGCGGCGGTCGGTCGACCGCCTCTTCGCGAATGCGCGAGAAAATCAGAACGTTGGCATCAACCGCCATGCCTACCGTCAGCACGATCCCGGCTATACCAGGCAGTGTCAGCGTCGCCCCGAGTACCGACATGATGGCCACGAGCAATATGAGATTGACGCTCAGCGCAATATCGGCCGCCAATCCGAACCAGCGATAGTAGACAAGCATGAACAACAACACCGCAATGAAGCCAATCATGATCGATTGCCGCCCCGCTGCGATGTTGTCTTCGCCAAGACTTGCACCCACCGTGCGCTCCTCGACGATATACATGGGTGCCGCTAACGCACCGGCTCGCAACAGCAAAGCAAGATCCCTGGCTTCACCGAGTTCCAGGCCTGTAATACGAAACCGAAAGCCAAGTGCGGACTGCACGGTCGCAACGCTGATAACCCGTTTGTCCTCCACCGTGTAAGGTTCAACGCGCGTCTCGCCATCCTCGATCACAGTGCGCGAGCGTACTTTGAGTTCCTTGAAGATGATCGCCATGGAATCGCCGACCCGGTCTTTGGTGGCCTCGTTCATCTGGCGGCCACCATCGTTATCGAGGTTGATGCTGACCTGTGGCAGGCCGGATTGCGGGTCGTACTCCTGCAGCGCGTTGGAAACCTGGTTGCCTGTGACAATGACGGATTTTTCCAGATTTACCGGAGCACCCTCGTAGGTGTAGCGCTCAATAAGCGATGCACGCTCGCTGGGTCGCGCGACCATGCGGAATTCGAGGTTGGCGAATTTGTTGATGATCTCCTTAGCCCGGGCGCTGTCCTGCATACCTGGCAGGTCCAGTAAAATTCGTGAGCGTCCGAGTCTCTGCACCAGCGGCTCAGAGACACCGAGTTCGTTGACCCGATTGCGCAGACTCTGCAAATTCTGTGAAATCGCCAGATCCTCGAGTTCACGCACTCTCGCGTCGAGCACCGTGAGCCGTAAACCCGGCTGGCCGTCGAAGTCCCGTTCGCGCACCTCGAAGTCGTCAAAGTTCTCCTGAATCACCCCGGCAGCCGCTTCGCGAGCCGCCTCTGACTGGAAAGGTATTTCCATCTGCACACCGTCTACCCAGTCTCTGCCGACGTAACGGATCCGATCCTCCACGAAGAGATCACGGATGGCTTCTTGATTACTCAGCATCCGATCACTCAGATATTTCTGCATATCCAGCTGCAGCAGGAAGTGCACACCGCCGGAAAGGTCGAGTCCAAGGGACAGCGGCTTGCCACCGAGGTCTTCCAGCCATTGCGGTGTGGTCGATGCCCGGGTCAACGCCACCACGTAACCATCCCCCCCGGTGGGATTGACCAGGCCGCTGACTATGTCACGGCCGCGCAACTGGCTTTCGTCACTATCGACCCGGATGATGGCGGATCCATCAACGATCTCCGCATCAAGAACGACAATGCCAGCAGAGCGCAATCCATTGACCGCCTTATCAACAAGAGCCTGATCGATCGGCTTGATAATAGACGTTCCTTTGATTTCAGTGATCGTGCCGATCTGCAGTGCGCTGTCCGGCTGATACAGATTCGGCGCCGCATAAATGAAACCGATTACCGTCACAAAGAGCAGGAGGATATAGCGGGCAGGCGAAGATGTGTTCGGCGGGCGTTGCCTCGCTCCCGGTCGGCCAAGCAGTCTCTCGCCAACACCTCCGGACGGTTTCGCCACTAGCGGCAGCCTTGCAGCAGACCAGGTGACACAGAAGCCAGGCTCACTTGGCTTCGTCGAGAGATTTCAACGTCCCTTTCGGCAGTGTTGCTCCAACAGCACTCTTCTGCACACGCAGTTCCATGTTGGGAGCGACCTGAACCTTGACGAAATCGTCTTCCACTTTGTTGATTTGACCGACGATTCCACCAGAGGTTACAACCTCGTCTCCTTTCGCCAGACCACCCATCAACGCCGCGTGTTCTTTACGGCGTTTGCTCTGTGGTCGCCACAACAGGAAATAAAAAATCAATACGAACCCGCCCAGGAACAACAGATTAATCCAACCTGCATCAGGCGATCCTTCGGCGGCGGCCGCGTAAGCAGTAGTTTCAAACAGATTCATTATGGGAATTCCAACCGGTTTTGAGGGTCTCGATGAGGGTGCGGAATGTACCCGTTTCAATAGAAGCGCGCAAACGGGACATGAGGTCGTGAAAATAGTACAGATTGTGTTCCGTCATGAGCATCGCCCCGAGCATTTCACCGCAGCGTTCGAGGTGGTGGAGGTAGGCGCGTGAGAAGTTCTGACAGGTGTAGCAATCGCATGCGGGGTCCAGCGGTTCGCCATCGCGCCGGTGGCGGGCATTGCGAATTCGCACGACTCCTTCCGAGGTAAAGAGGTGGCCGTTTCGCGCATTGCGCGTTGGCAGGACGCAATCGAACATGTCTATCCCGAGTTCGACTCCGGCTACGAGATCCTCCGGTGTTCCCACACCCATCAGATAACGGGCTTTGGTCGCGGGCATATCGGGTACGATGTCGTGCAGCACGCGAGCCATTTCAGCTTTAGATTCGCCCACCGACAAACCGCCAA
>JAPUFN010000115.1 GCA_027293665.1 Gammaproteobacteria bacterium
GATCCTATCTGGGCATCGCTTGCCGAGCGCCAGCTGCCGTTCATCCTGCATGTGGGTAGCGCGCCTCTCACCATCGACGATGAGTGGATGAACGACGGCCGGCCGGAACTCAAGAGTGCCAGAGGCGGCGCGGAAGTCATCGGGTCCAAGGATCTCACCACTATTCATCAGGCCAGTCAGCGGTTCATTTCCGTGCTCGTGCTCGACGGTGTGCTCGAGCGTCATCCGCTGCTGCGCGGCGGTGTCATCGAGATCGGCGCAGGTTGGGTTCCCGACATGATCCGGCGGCTGGACCATGCGGTGGCCATCTGGTCGCGTTCCGAGCCTCATCTGGCTGAGATGTCACGCAAGCCCTCGCAGCAGATCTGCCAGCAGCTGCGGTTCACGCCGTACCCGTTTGAGGATGTGGCAACGCTTGTCAGCGAGTCGTACCCGGAGCTCTATCTCTTTTCCTCGGACTATCCACATGCCGAGGGTGGCCGGGACCCGATCGGCCGCTTCGAAAAAAGCACGGCGCAGCTTACTGAGCAGGAACGGGCACAGTTTTTCGCTGGCAACTTTACCGAGCTGTATGGCGTCTCCGCCACTTGAATATAGTTAGTAAGCGCTCGCTTTCGTTGTAAACCAATATAATTAAGGATTTCGGTGGTGTACTGAAAAGGTCCTCAATCCTTCGCCAGGTGATTCCAGTATTGCTCACGCAGGGTCAGCTTGCGGATCTTGCCGGTGGCCGTCATGGGCATCTCAGCGATCACGAGCACATCGTCGGGCATCCACCATTTAACGATCTTGTCCTGCAGATAGCTCAGCATGTCGGCTTTGTCGAGGCTTGCGCCTTCTTTGAGGGTGACCAGCAGTAACGGCCGCTCGTCCCACTTTTTATGGTAGACCGCGATTACCGCCGCCATGCTGACGGCGGGATGGCGGGTCACGATATCCTCTACGTCGATCGAACTGATCCACTCGCCACCTGACTTGATCACGTCCTTGGAGCGATCCGTGATTTTCATGAAACCGCAGGCATCGATGTGGCCGACATCGCCGGTAGGGAAAAATCCTTCCGCATCGAGCATCTCGCCACCCTCGCCGTGCAGATAGCCATTGGCGATCCAGGGCCCCTTGACCCAGATGTCGCCGGCCGTGGTGCCGTCATGCGGTGCCCGGCTGCCGTCTGCCAGGACGATTTTCATCTCCACTCCATAGGGCAACCGGCCCTGCTTCAGGAGTTGTTTGTCCTGAGCGTCTTGCGCAAGCTCCGCCGCCTTGCGGTTTGTCCGGGAGATGGTGCCCATCGGGCTGGTTTCGGTCATGCCCCAGATCTGCACGGCGCTGACACCTTTCGCCCGGAAACGATCCCGCATCGAGGTAGGCAGCGCGGTGCCACCGATCAGCAGCCGCTGCAGGCGACCCAGGTCGAGATCTTCTTTCTCGGCGTGCTCGAGCACCATGGTCCAGATTGTCGGTACGCCACAGCCGGTGGTAACACCCTCGTCGCGGATGAGTTGCAGCAGATGCGGCCCGTCGAGGTGGCGCCCGGGCAGGATGAATTTAGCGCCCACCATGCACGCGCCGTAAGGTAGCCCCCAGCTTTGCGCGTGGTACAGCGGCGCCACCGGCATCACGCAGTCGTGAGCCGACAGGGACAGGTTGTCCGGCTGGGCAATTGCCATGGAGTGCAGAACGGTGGAACGGTGAGAATAAAGAACGCCTTTCGGGTTGCCCGTGGTGCCGGAGGTGTAACAGAGGCCGGATGCCGTGCGCTCATCGAACTGCGGCCAGTCGATGGTGGGGGGCTCAGCAGCGATCAACTCCTCGTAGTAGAGCACCTCGCCCAGTTTGCCGGGTTCGGGTATGCAGCCGCGCTCGCCAAGAATGACAAATTGTTCAACCCCGGGAATCTCCGAGACGATGCTTTCCACGAGCTCGACGAAATCCTGATCGACCAGCAGGATCTTGTCCCTTGCGTGATTGATGATGTAGACGATCTGTTCGGCAAAGAGGCGCGGATTCACGGTGTGGCAGACAGCGCCGAGTCCTGGAATCGCATAGAAGCACTCCATGTGCCAGTGATGATTCCATGCCAGGGTGCCGACGACGTCGCCGTAGCCAACGCCGAGGCGGGTCAGGGCGTTGGCCGCCTGGCGGGCCCGGTTGGCGAATTCGGCGTAGTTGTAGCGGAAGATGCTGCCGTCGAGCAGGCGCGCCAGCACTTCGGTCTCCGGGTGATTGGTGGCGGCATGTTCCAGCAACGTTGGAATCGTCAGGGGCAGATCCTGCATCAGACCTTCGTTCAGTTCACTCGGTTCGCTCAAGACAATCCCCCTCTGGCTTTCCGGCCACTCGAACACAGGGTCGATTTTACTCACTTTTTGGCATACTGGTCGTTTGCAGCTGGGGAGGGTGGCAATGAGCTGGCAGGATGATGTCGATGAACTCAATCGTCAGAAAGCGATGGCCGAGGAAATGGGTGGTGCCGACGGTGTCGCCTTTCAACATGGCCGCGGCAAGCTCACGGTGCGCGAGCGGATCGACCTTTTAGCGGATCCGGGCAGCTTTCAGGAGATCGGCACGCTGGCAGGAACGCCAACCTGGGAGGGCGAGCGTCTGACGCATCTGAAACCTTCCAACACGATCATCGGCACCTGCAAAGTCGCCGGCCGCAAGATCGCTTTCTCAGGCGGGGATTTCACGATCCGCGGCGGCGCGGCGGATGCCAACGTGGGCAACAAACGTGATCACTCCGAGAACTTCGCGTTGAGTGCGCGCATTCCCTATGTGTACCTGCTGGATGCAACCGGCGGCAGCGTGAAAACCTTTGAGCAGATCGGCCGTACCTACTTACCCGGCAACAGCACGGGTGGCGGC
>JAPUFN010000116.1 GCA_027293665.1 Gammaproteobacteria bacterium
GGCTGGTTGAATCGATCAGTTGCACGGTCGCCTGCCGAATCGGGCGTAACGTTACTGCCGCAAAATTTAGTCCATCGCAAACACTAGCAGGAGGCGGAAATTCATACTGCACCACACCAGAAACTATTCCTGCCGGCGGAGGTGGTGGCGGTGGTGGCGGCGGACTGCTGGCCGACTCTCCCCCGCTACTGCAGGCCGCTAATATAACGGCAAACAGGACCAGCAATAATGGCCTGGTCGCCGCCGCAAACGAAACACCAATTTTTTTGCCCAAGCGTGTAGTCAATTCTGGTCTCCGTGGCGGACGATCATATCGGCTGTGCCCACTGCCGAAAAGATCTGTGACCGTCCGATCGTCGCGACAGTTCCAAAACTATCAATGATTTACTGCGACTTATGCCCTTTACCGACCCTCAGTATTGATAGAATCTGGCCCCCGTGGTAGCGGATGGTTCACAATTGTTGGCTTAAGCCGATAAATATTATGAAAAACAAGAAGATACTGGTCACCGGCGGGGCCGGATATATCGGCAGCCACGTCGTGCGCCAGCTTGGCGAGGCCGGCGAATCGGTCATCACACTGGATAACCTCTGCACCGGCTTCGAAGCGGCCATCACCGCCGGCAACCTGGTCATCGGCGATACTGGCGATGCAGCATTGCTGGATAGCCTCTTTGCCGAGCATGAAATCGATACGGTCATGCACTTCGCGGCACACACCATTGTGCCGGAGTCGGTCGCCGATCCGCTGAAGTATTACCGCAATAATACGGCCAACAGCAGGACGCTCCTTGCGGCCTGTCAAAAACACGGCGTGCAGCACTTCGTGTTTTCCTCGACCGCCGCGGTCTATGGTATTCCTCCCGATGGCAAGGCGGCTGAAACCACCCCTACCGAGCCGATCAATCCCTACGGCACCTCCAAGCTGATGACCGAATGGATGTTACGGGACCTGGAATTTGCCGGCGGACCGAAGTATGTGACCCTGCGTTACTTCAACGTTGCAGGCTCCGAACCATCCGGAACCATCGGCCAGTCCACGCCGCACGCCACCCTGCTCGTCAAAGTCGCCTGCGAGGTGGCCGTCGGCAGGCGGCGGCAGCTATCGATATTCGGCACCGACTATTCGACACCCGATGGCACTGCATTGCGCGACTACATTCATGTCGAAGATCTCGCCACAGCGCATCTCGATGCGCTGGCATACCTGCGCGGCGGCGGCGAGCCAGTGACGTTGAATTGCGGCTACGGTCACGGCCACAGCGTCCGCGAAGTTGTGCACGCGGTCGAGCAGGCCTGCGGCGAATCGCTGAACCAGGTCGAGGCGCCACGCCGGGCCGGCGATCCCCCGGTACTGGTCGCCGTCACCGAGGAGATTCGACGCGTTATCGGCTGGACGCCGAAATTCGATGATCTCGAGACGATCGTAACGACCAGTCTCGCATGGGAACGCAAGATCGCGGCCGAGGACCCGAGCGCCTACTGGCCCACCTGAGAAACTGGGGTCAGACACCAATTTACCCGGTGCTACACTGAACTTATGAAATTCCCCCGCCCACACTCGCTAAACGGGCTGATCCTGGTTGGATTCGGCCTGGTGGCTTTGCCGCTGCTGGTGGCGGTGATCTGGGCGCTGTTCAATCTCGACCGTCTGGCCGAACAGAGCGAGCAGCTTGTGGTCACCGGCGTCAGCGCAGCGGCAAACAACCGGCTGCTTGCCCAGCAGGCAAGCTCGCTCGAACGTGTGTCGCGCCAATACCTCGTATTACGCAATAAAGACAGCCTCACCTTGTTACGGCAGGATCTGAACTCGCTTGAAGCCACACTCGATGACATGGCGGCATTGACGGAACAGGCAAATGCGGTGTCCCAGGCGCGAGCCATCCGGGTATTGGCAAGACGCATTGTGCGGGCCCTGTCGGAGGGCAACCCACGCACGACCGATGCAGAGGCAATGATTGCCGAGTTCGCAACGCTGCGACAACGCGTGACGCGCTTGTCCGACACGTTGGACATGCACATCACGCTGGAACTCAGCAAGCTCCAGGAAAGCACCCGTCATGCACAACAGGTGTCCGCATGGCAGACCGCGGCGCTGGTTCCCGGCACCCTGATCATGATTTTGTTTTTCACGTTGCTGGTCGCACGACCGATTCGGCAGATTGACCGCGCCATCACGCAACTCGGCGAGAGCGGTTTTTCGAAAGAGATCAAAGTGAAAGGCCCGACCGACCTGGAGCGTCTCGGCCGCCAGCTCGAATGGCTGCGCATTCGTCTGCTTGAGCTCGCGCAGGAAAAGAATCGATTCCTGCGCCACATGTCACACGAACTGAAGACGCCGCTCGCCAACATTCGTGAAGGCACGGAGTTGTTGCTCGATGGCACCGTCGGTGATCTCGACCAGCCGCAACGCGAGGTGACCGACATACTTCGTTTGAATGGCCTCAAGCTGCAGCAGCTCATCGAAAACCTGTTGAGCTTCAGTGCCTGGCAGACGAAGAATGAAGTGCTCGCACTCAGTGACTTCCCGCTGCGCGCGCTGGTCATCTCGGTTGCCAAGGCACAGCGGCTTGCCTTGAAAGCGGCACAGATTCAGTTGCGACTCGACATCGAAGACATCGTCGTCAGCGCCGATCGTGACAAGCTGCGCACGGTGCTCGACAACCTGCTATCGAATGCAGTGAAGTTCACGCCAAAGGGCGGCATCGTAACCATCCGCGCGAGCAGCACACCTGACAGCATGGTGCTGGAATTCGCGGACACTGGTCCGGGGATACCGGAGGATGAGCGCCCCAAGATATTTGAGGCATTCTTTCAGGGGCAGCAGGAACAGGGTGGCCAGATTGCGGGAACGGGAATCGGGCTATCGGTGGTGCTGGAGTGCGTACAGGCGCATGATGGTTCAGTAAAATTGGTTGAATCGGGGGAGTTTTCGGGGGCGCACTTCCGGATTGTCATCCCGCAAAAAAAAGCAGCAGCGAATCAAAGGATCGCAGCCAATGCCTGAACCATCACTGGCAACAAGAACACGACGCACGGTGATGATGATTGCAGTGTTTGCCGTAACAGCCGGCTGCGAGAGTACGAATAGCTGGTTGAAGAAATGGACCACGACGGGCACGGACCCGGTAATTCTCGGCGCACCGACAGCAGATGTATACCTCAACGAAATGTACAGACTGGCATATGGCGATCCGGCGACGCAGGCGGAGATTTTCGCCGACGCGCAGGCAGCCGCAACCATCACACCTGCCACATCGACACGCCTGCGTTTCGCGCTCGTGCTCGCCACGCCCGGTCATGCCGAAACGAATGAAACATTGGCCCAGGGCATTTTCCGTGAACTGCTCTCGCAGACGGAATTGATGACACCGGCCGAGATAGCGCTGGCGGTCATCCACTTGCATGACGTCGAGGAGCGTCTGGTACTGGGTGCCGAGGTGCAAGCCCTGCGTGACGAGAACACGCACGCAGCCACGACCGAAGAAGCGGCCGTGACACAGCGCATTGCCAGGGTAGAGGCAGAGAATCGCCGCCTGCGGCAATCGCTCACAGACGCGGAATCCAAACTCGATGCCCTTTCCGACATCGAACGCTCGCTGCGCGAACAGTCCGCTAACAGCGACCCCCAATAATCTTCATATCATCGCACCACGCGAGGTATACGAGTTAAACTCTGCGTGCGGCATAATCTGCTTACAGAACTCTATGACAAACAAGCATTCCGAATCCCAGGGCAAAATCCTGCTGGTCGATGATGACCCGGGACTGCTGCGCCTCCTGAGCATTCGCCTCCGTGCGGAGCACTACGAGGTCGAAGCGGTGGAAAGCGCACACAAGGCCCTGGCAATCCTGAACCGATTCCGTCCCGACCTGGTTATCACCGATCTCCGGATGGACAAGATGGACGGCATTGGACTCCTTAAGGAGTTGCAGAGCCGTTCGCCCGGACTAAGCGTTCTAATTATTACGGCGCACGGCACGATTCCCGATGCTGTGACCGCAACGCAAGGAGGAGCGTTCGGCTTTTTGACCAAGCCAATCGACAAAGACGAACTGATGGAGACTGTCAAGCGCGCGATGAAGATTTCGGGCTCGATCGAAGTCGACGAAGACTGGGCCGCCGAGATCATCACCCGCAATCGGAGCCTCCAGGAAACGCTCGCGCAGGCAAAGATGGTTGCCGTAACCGATGCGCGCGTATTGATCACCGGTGAGAGCGGCACCGGCAAGGAATTGCTCGCGAGAGCCATCCATCGGGCGAGTCCGCGCAAGGACGGTCCTTTTGTCGCGATCAATTGCAGCGCCATGGCCGAGAACCTGCTCGAGTCCGAATTGTTTGGCCATGTGAAAGGCGCATTTACGGGCGCCACGCGAAATCACGATGGCCTGTTCCAGTCTGCCGATGGCGGCACCTTGCTACTCGATGAAATCGGCGACATGCCGATGCGCCTGCAAGTCAAATTATTGCGTGTATTGCAGGAACACCAGGTTCGGCCGGTCGGCAGCACCGAAGCGGTGCACGTCGATGTTCGCGTAATATCTGCAACGCACCAGGACCTGCAGGAAATGCTGCGCAGAGGAAACTTCCGCGAGGATCTTTTTTACCGCCTGAACGTGGTACAGATTGGCCTTCCCGTACTCGACGACCGCCGCGAAGATATCCCCTTGCTGGTTGCAAAGTTCCTGCAGGA
>JAPUFN010000117.1 GCA_027293665.1 Gammaproteobacteria bacterium
CCGCGGCCCGCCGCGAGAATCATCGCTCGCATGGTTTTCTGCCTTCCGGGTGGTATGGCTGAGCCCTGCAAAACCGAAGCTTAGCCACTGCGTGTTGCCAGAGCGTGATGGGCGTCTGATTTGCGCGCGTCGAGCCATTTACCCAGTGATCGCAGATCCGGATAGCCGAGGCAGACGTCCACCAGACGAGCCAGGACCGGCTCGATATAGGCGAGATGGCTCTTTTTGCCATCCCGCGCCGCCAACCGCGCGAAGATGCCGATCGCTTTCAGTTGCCGTTGTACCGCCGCCCAGTCCAGTGCCCGGGCAAATGATTCGGGTGCGAGGTCGAAGGGTGTCAGTGCAAGGTAACGCGCGCGCCAGTGGTGGATTTCGTGCTCGCTGAACGTGTAGTAGCAGTCGCGTAACAGAGACGCCAGATCGTAGCTGACGGGTCCGATCAACGCGTCCTGGAAATCGACGACGCCGAGATTGCCGGCTGCGTCATACAGCAGGTTGCGGCAGTGAAAATCGCGATGAATACAGCATTGCGGCTGTGCTTGAGTTTGCTCGATGAGTCGGCCGAAGACATCTTCGAACTCGCGCGGCAACGTCAGATTCAGCAGGTCGCCAACAAACCATTCAGTAAAAATCCCGAGTTCGTCTGTGAAACGCTCAACCGTGTAGGGGGCAATCCCTTGACCCTCTATCGCCTGGATGCAAATCAGAGTTTCGATGGCCGCACCGAGGGCTGCGTCCTTGCGCTTGGTTGGGTAAACGGCTTCGAGGTCCCAGCACCCCAGATCGCTCAACAGGAACCAACCCGAGTCCGTGTCCTGTGCCAGAATTTCAGGGACACCGATGCCGCCAGTGCGAAACACATCCGCGATATGAATGAATGCGGTGTTGTTCTCCTTCGTGGGAGGTGCGCTCATCACGATGAAGCTGTGTTCGTCTGCCTGGGTGGGTACGATGCGGTAGAACTTTCGAAAACTTGCCTCGACTCGCAGAGCGCTCGACTCGAATTCCTCAGCACCCGTCAGCCGTTGCAGCTGTGGTGCCAACCACTGGCGCAAACTGGTATCCAGAGTGGCTGGCGGTGGGCGCTGGTCGGGATTCATCTCGCCATTGTAGCCCGGGATGCGGGTCGCGAGTTAAAACGACCTCGCCATTCCCGTATGATCGCCGCATGACGTCAAGGCAGACAAACCTCTTGCTGAGTTGCATCGCCTTACTGTTGCTGCCCGCGAGTGCTCGTTCTGCCGATTCCGCTGGCGCCCATGGGGATGAGCGACGCCGTGCGCTTGCCGCCCAGTTCTGGAAATCGCGCGCTGACCTGTCCGCGGCTGAGACCGCCGAACTACCTGAATATTGCGAGGGTGCCTATCAGCTGCCGGTCGGCCGCTATCCTGGATCGGTGCGTGACGAGGACTATCCCATAGAAGCTGAGGCAGGCAGCGTCGAGTACTGGGATTCCGGTGAGGTGACACTGCGGGGAGATGTTCAGATCCAACAGGGCAACCGCAGACTGCGCGCGCCCATCGCCCATCTCAATCACAAGACGCGCGAAGGCAGCGCCGACGGCGGCGTCCTGCTCGAACAGACCGACGTTCTCCTGGCCGGTGAGAGTGCACAGCTCAATCTGGATTCGCAGGAAGTTACGCTACAGGGCGTGGATTTTCTGCTCATTGGACCAGAATTTCGCGGTAGCGCCACCGAAGTCGAACGCAATGAAGATGGCACTCTGACCATTGCCCACAACACCTTCACCCGGTGCGAACCGGGTAACAGCAATTGGCGGGTTCAATCGAAATCGCTCGTGATAGAAGAAGGCAGCATTTTTGGCACGGCCCGCCACGCCGTATTGCGGGTGAAAGGGGTGCCGGTTTTCTATACGCCCTATTTGAGTTTTCCTGTTTCCGATGAGCGCAAGTCGGGGTTCCTGTTTCCCGGGCTCGGCTACTCCGATAAAGATGGGATTGATGTCACATTGCCGTACTATTTCAATATTGCGCCAAATTTCGATGCGACCCTCATACCCAGATATCTGGGTGACCGTGGCACCGGCGCCGAAGCGGAGCTGCGACATCTTTCCGGCTGGGAGGAATCGACATTAAGTGGTTCGTTTCTACCGGAGGACGACCTTTACAACGGCAATATCAGCAAGGACGATTTCGACGATCTGGCAGATGCCGGATTGGCTAGCGGTGAGTTCGAACCGGCCGATCGCTGGCTCTACGCACTGGACCATCGAGGTCGCTTCGGCAAGTTCAGCACGATCGTCGATTACACCGCGGTCAGCGACCGCGACTACTTCCGGGATCTTGGGACGGATCTGAGCGTATCCAGCCGTATTGAACTGGAACGCCGCGGGGAGCTTCGCTACCGCAATGGTGGTCTGTCCATGCGCTTGTGGGCGCAGCGATTTCAGCGTCTGGACGCTAACCGGGTCGACCCTTACCAGCGCCTGCCGGAATTTTCACTGACTTATCGCGGTAAAGAACTCGGTGCACTGCAGTGGTCGTTGGATTCGAGTTATGTCAGTTTCGATCGGGATAACGATGAACTGGTGGGAAGCAGTCAGGTGGTCGGAGATCGTCTGCACGTAGAGCCAAAGTTTCGTTTGCCGTTCAACCGGACCTGGGGCTTTGCCGCGCTTGCCGGTGGATTTCGTTACACACAGTACGATCTGCGTGATACCCAGATCGGTGTCGATGACAAGCCGGAGCGTGAAATCGGCTTCGGCAGTCTCGATGCGGGACTTTTCTTCGAGCGTGATCTCAACTGGTTCGGCACGCCGCTGGTGCACACACTCGAACCGAGATTGTTTTACCTGTATCAGGAGTTCGAAGATCAGACCGACCTGCCGCGTTTTGATACGACCGAGCTGACCTTCAGCTACAATCAACTTTATCGGAACAACCGCTTTGCCGGAATTGACAGAATCGGCGACGCGGACCAGTTGTCGGTGGGGCTTACAACACGTTTCATCGGCGGCAACTCGGGACGCGAGTATTTTCGCGCAAGCATTGGTGAGATCGTCTATTTCGACGACCGGCGG
>JAPUFN010000118.1 GCA_027293665.1 Gammaproteobacteria bacterium
GTCGGCTCAACAGAAGCATACAAAACGACCTTTTCAACCTGTTTCGGTGCGCCCTTCTTTCCGCGGCCAGCCAGCGTGTATGCGGATCTGCTCGTCAAGCGCATCGAAGAATTCGGCTCTCAGGTTTATCTGGTCAACACCGGCTGGACGGGCGGTGGCTACGGCGTCGGCCAACGCTTCAGCATTCCAACTACCCGCGCCATCATTCGCGCCATCCAGTCCGGTGCGCTCAACGACGCAGAGACCCAGCATCTACCAGGCTTCAACCTGGAGATCCCCTGCAGCATCGAAGGCGTCGAAGACAGCCTTCTCAATCCACGCAACACCTGGGACGACGAGTCGGCATACGAGGCAACCGCGCGGAGTCTGATCGGCAAATTCACTGAGAATTTCCAGAAATACGATGTGGACGCAAGCATTGTTGCCGCTGGTCCGACGACCGATTTCTAGCTAACCTAGCGCGACTTTTTTCGCGCGAAGGTAAGCAAGTTCCAGTGGCTCGATCTGCAATTGACCTCACAAGCGACGTTCTGGACGTATTCAACCGGGACATATCGCTGCTGACCAATCTCCGGCGCGGGATTGAAAAAGAGAGTTTACGGGTAACCCAGGAGGGCGAACTTTCTCCGCGGCAACACCCCGCGGCGCTCGGCTCGGCGTTGACCCATCCCTACATCACCACTGATTTCAGCGAAGCGCAGGTGGAACTCATTACCGAACCACATGACTCGACGGTAAGCTGCCTCGAACAGCTCGAGACTGTGCATCGCTTCGTCTATCAACACCTTGATGACGAGTTGCTCTGGACGACGAGCATGCCCTGCATCCTGGGTCGAGACGACGAGATTCCGGTCGGCCAGTACGGCACATCGAATGTCGCTACGGCGAAAACCGTTTACCGGTTGGGCCTGGGAAATCGCTACGGCCGCCTGATGCAGACAATCTCCGGCATCCACTACAATTTTTCGGTACCCGAAGAGGTCTGGCAGGCGTTGGCGCAGTCGCGCGGCGAGAGACCTTCCCAGGACTTTCAGACCCGCGCCTATTTTGGGCTCATTCGCAATTTCCGGCGCTATTCCTGGTTGCTCATTTATCTTTTCGGTGCGTCACCGGCAGTCTGCAAAAGCTTTGTCAAAGGCCTGTCCCATAAGCTCGAAGTGTTCGACGAAGGAACACTCTATCTACCCTATGCGACGTCGCTCAGGATGGGCCGACTCGGCTACCAGAGCGACGCACAGAGCTCGCTGCACATCTCCTACAACAGCCTTGATGAATACGCAGCTTCCATGGAGGAGGCTCTCACTCAATCCTACCCACCCTACGAGGACATCGGCGTTGAGATCGATGGCCAGTACCAGCAACTCAATACCGCGTTGCTGCAGATTGAAAACGAGTTTTACGGCACGATCCGCCCTAAGCGGCCGATTCACAGCGGTGAAAGACCCCTCACGGCTCTGCGCCAGCGGGGCGTGGAATATGTGGAAGTCCGCTGCCTCGATCTCAATCCTTTCCTGCCCGTGGGCATCGATGCTCCACAAGCCAGATTCATGGATGTTTTCCTCCTGTACTGTCTGCTTGCAGCCAGCCCGCAGGACTCCCGCAGCGAATCAGAGATGCTTGGCAAGAACCAGCTCGCCGTGGTCGAAGAAGGCCGGAAGCCCGGCCTGCAGCTGAGCACGCTCGACGGCAACCAGTCTCAGGAGGACTGGGCGAACGCGCTGCTGGACGCGATGAAACCGCTGGCGAGCCTGCTCGATCTGGCCCAGTCAGGCGACTACCACCTCGAGACCTGGGAAGAACAGCGACGCAAGGTGGTCGATCCCTCGCTCACCCCGTCGGCCCGCGTGCTCGACAGTATGCAACGCCAGCAAATACCGTTTTTCCGCTTCGCTATGAACCAGTCACTCGCTCATAAAGGCTATTTCGACGAACACCCGTTGCGTGGCGCAAAACTCGCCGAGTTTCAAACACTCACCGAAGACTCGCAGAGCCGCCGCCAGCAGATTGAACAAGATGACACGGTGGACTTCGCGACCTTCCTCGAAAGCTATCTCGCCTTCAAGTGAACTTCCTCGCTCACTGCCTGATCGGCGCTCAGGCTACAACCCCGACCGGCATGAGTAGCCAGGCCATCAGCGAAAGCGATGCCAATCTGGTGGCCGGTGGATTCCTCGGTGATTTCATCAAAGGTGCGATTCCGCAGACTATGCCAGCAGGTCTCGCCCGGGGCGTGCGCCTGCATCGTCGGATCGACGCCTACAGCAACCAGCAACCCCTGATCAAACTGAGTTGCGACCGGTTTCCACAACACCTGCGACGTCTCGCGCCGATTTTTCTCGATGTCATCGGCGATCACCTGCTCAGCCGCAACTGGGCCACCTATCACAGCGAGCCGCTCACCCAATTCACCGCAGCAACCTATGATCTGATCGCCACTCACGACGGCTGGCTGTCAGATTCCGGCAAACGGTTTTTTGCTTTCATGCAGGAGACTGACCTCCTGGGATCGTATGGTGACTGGGATGTAACGCTACGCGGCCTGCACTCGATTACCCGCCGCCTGAAGCTGGAGGCGTTGAATCAGGGACTCGACGGGGCGGTTTGCAGCATCATCGATGATCTGGCTGAGGACTTCGCGCAGTACTTTCCCGACATCGTGGACCATGCCCGTGCCTGGCTTATCACGCAAGACGCCGCATGATTGAGGTTGACGCTGCGTGAGCGGACAGTACTCTTGCGGGTTCGCTTAAAGTCGAACCACCTCATATGAAAGCAGTTTTGTGCAAAGAATACGGTCCGCCCGAAAGTCTGGTACTCGAAGACATCACAGCACCGGTTGCCGGCCCAGGCGAAGTCCTGGTTGACGTGCACGCGAGTGCGCTCAATTTTCCCGATGTACTGATGATCGAAGGCAAGTATCAAAGCCAGCCACCTATGCCGTTTTCACCCGGGGGTGAGATCGCCGGTACCGTGGCCGCGGTTGGCGCAGGCGCAGCCCGTTTCGCCGCTGGCGACCGAGTCTTCGGCGGCACGGGCTACGGCGGTTTTGCCGAACAGATCGCCGTCAATGAACGTGCGTTACGCCTCATTCCCGAGACGATGAGCTTCGTGCAGGCGTCCGGCATCAGTACCACCTACGGCACCTCTTACTACGCTTTAAAGCAACGCGCGAATCTCAAGGCAGGCGAAACGCTGCTCGTGCTGGGTGCCGGTGGCGGTGTTGGACTCAGCGCGGTGGAACTCGGCAAAGCCATGGGCGCGCGCGTGTTGGCCGCGGCAAGCACGAGCGAAAAACTTGCTGCCGCGGCAGCCGCGGGTGCGGATGAGCTCATCGATTACGGGACGGGCGAACTCAAAGACATCGTCAAAAAGCTCACCGACGGTCGCGGCGCCGACGTGATCTACGATCCGGTTGGCGGCGCACTGTTCGATCAGTGCATGCGGTGTATAAACTGGTATGGCCGCATTCTCGTGATTGGCTTTGCGGCCGGTGACATCCCGAAAGTCCCCACTAACCTCATCCTGCTGAAGAGTTGCCAGCTGGTTGGTGTGTTTTTCGGCTCATGGTCCGCCCGCTTTCATGACGAAGCAGCGGTAAACTTCAAAGAAATCCTCAGCCTTTACGAACACGGCAAAATCAATCCGCTGGTGGGCGGCGAATATCCGCTTGCGGAATACGCCGCAGCGATTCGCTGTTTGAGTGAACGTCGGGCGATTGGCAAAGTAGTGGTGACATTAAGATGATATTGACTCATTTCTTTCGCGACGATGCAGAAGCCCTGGGCGCCTATATCGTCGCCCTGACCGGGGTTTTGCTCGCAAGCGCGCTGGTCCTGGAACACGCCATGGACATGGCGCCCTGCCCATTGTGTCTGATGCAGCGGATCTGGTTCGGCTGGGTGGGCCTGTTCGCCCTGGCAAGCCTCATCCACAATCCCCGCTGGGGCATCTATCCGGTGCTGAGCCTGCTCGCGGGACTCATCGGCGGCGGATTCTCCGTGCGCCAGTTGTGGCTGCAAAGCCTGCCGGCCGACCAGGTACCAGCCTGCGGCCCCGACATGGCCTATATGCTGGAGAACTTCCCACTGGCGGAAATCCTCGCCCAGATGACCCGCGGGACCGGCGATTGTGCAGAAGTCGCCTGGCGTTTCCTGGGACTGAGCATTCCGGCCTGGGCGCTGCTTGGCTTCATCGCGCTGGCCGTCCTCGCGGTACTGCAACTGCGCGCTGGTTCGCGCCAGCAGCGGCGGGCTGTGCCGGCCTAAGCTGTTGTTCCACTTGCACTAAGCCGTTGTTCCACTTGTGAATACTGGTTTTTCCCCGTCCCTGTCGTTATAGTTGTCCACAGGTTGGTCACAGGACCAGCCGCTGGGGGCGATCCGGGACACGAAAGAAAACTGCTAAGCGACGAATAAGCAACAAAGATTGCTAAGTTTGAACAGGCTGCTAACGCTTGGCGCGCCCCGGTTCACCACAACAAGAGCTCTATACCAATAGAAAATAGGGCCAGAGTTGATGGACTCGACTGCACGACGAATACTGGTGATAAACGGCAAAGGTGGCTGTGGTAAAACCACGATCGCTACCAATCTGGCAGTGGCCTACGCTCACGAAGGCCGCAGTGTTGCGCTCGTGGACAATGATCCTCAGGCATCGAGCACGTACTGGTGCGAGCAGAGAGACGAATCGCTGCCACCCGTCAGCCTGATCGCTGCGCACGAACCGCCAAAAATGTATCAGACCCAGACGTTCCGTAATCGCCTGCCGCCCGAGGTGGATCGCGTCATCATCGATGGTCATTCCAACGCACGTGACCGTGATCTCGAAGCGTTGCTCAAGCAGGCCGACGTCATTCTGGTGCCACTGTTGCCTTCGAGCATCGATATTCGCGCGGGCGGCCGCTTCATCACAAACCTGCTCACGCACCGCGTCTTTCGCAATGCGCCGCGACCGGTTGGCGTGATCGCAAATCGCGTCCAACCCAATACTGAAACTCATGCCAAGCTTGAGCACTTCCTGCAGTGTCTCGACGTTCCAGCGGTGGCGACGTTCCGCGATTCGCCCGTCTATGCGACCGCGGCGGAAGACGGTCTGGGCGTGATGGACATGAAGGATTGCCGCGCCGCGCGCAAGGAAAACCCCGCGTGGCGTGAGCTTACACGCTGGATTGACGACCAGCCCAAGGCAGGGCTAAGTGGCCGAAACCTCAGAATGCGGCCGCGGCGATCGGCTGGCACTGATGGAAAACGGCTGGACGACCATCCCCTGACCGCCTAATCTGCGGCACCGTCATCCGCCAGGATGACAAAACCAGTTTTTGCGAAGAACTTCCGGTGCTGAATCTCAATAACGTCAGTCTCAATCGCGATCAGGTCAGCCTGTTCGAGGGCCTCAACGCCGTGGTCCATACCGGGCAGAAAGTCGGCATCGTCGGCCGCAATGGTATCGGCAAATCCAGCCTCTTCGAGCTCATCCTCGATCGCCTCCAGCCAGACATTGGCGACGTGACAAGACCGCGCGACTGGCGCATCGCGCATATGGCGCAGGAAGTTGCGGTCACCCAGCGGCCGGCACTCGAGTACGTTATCGACGGCCACACGGCGCTACGCCGTACCGAGCATAAACTCACGCTGGCGGAGCAGGCAGGCCGCGATATGGAAGCCGCCCACCTGCACAGTGAGCTCGACGATCTCGGGGCTTATCAGGCCGAGGCGCAAGCCGGTGAAATTCTTTTCGGGCTCGGTTTCGCCGCCGAGGATGCACAGCTTCCGTTCGCCCAATTCTCCGGCGGCTGGCGCATTCGCCTGAACCTTGCCCAGGCGCTGATGGCACCGACCGAACTGCTGCTGCTCGATGAGCCGACCAACCACCTGGACCTCGAAGCAACGCTCTGGCTGGAAACCTGGCTGCAGCGATTCCCGGGCACGCTGCTGGTGATCGCACACGACCGCGATTTCCTCGACAACGTGACCGATCACATCATTCACCTGCACGCTGGCAAGGCCCACACCTACCGAGGCAACTACAGCAGCTTTGAACGCCAGCGGGCCGAAGCGCTGGTGCTGCAACAGGCCTCCTACACCAAACAACAGCGTGAAATCCGGCATAT
>JAPUFN010000119.1 GCA_027293665.1 Gammaproteobacteria bacterium
CCAAGACTGCCGACCGGCAAACTGTACAAGCGATTGATCAAAGACGCCTACTGGGGCAAGACGGACTCACGCATCGTCTGACAGTAGTACCGGGTGTTAGCCTTTAGCCTTTTCGCGGTGCGACGCCTGGAAAAGGCTAAAGGCTAACACCCGGTACTAACTACGGAACGGCCATGCCTTTGATCACCGCCTCTCTGCTGGCTATTTCAGCCAGCCAACGCGTTATGTGTTCGGCGTCTCCGAGCACATCGGGTTTGGCGCCTTTGAGAGGAGGCAGACCCACTGCAGTCCACGGATAACAGGCGATGTCGGCGATTGAGTAATCTCCCGCGAGATACTCAACCTCGGCCAGCCGGTCATCGAGCACCTTCAGCAGTCTTGCTGACTCGGCGAGAAACCGCTCGATCGCATAGGGGATCTTCTCAGGTGCGGTATTCAGGAAGTGATTCGTCTGGCCCAGCATCGGCCCGAGTCCGGCCATCTGGAACATCAGCCATTCCAGAGCCTTGGCCCGCGCTGGTCCATCGGCAGCCAGGAATTGACCGGTTTTTTCTGCAAGATGAATCAGAATCGCGCCCGATTCGAATATGGATAAGCCATCATCGACGATGGCGGGGATTTTACTGTTCGGAGAGACGGCGACGAATTCAGCCTCAAACTGCTCATCCTCACCAATATTGACCGGATGGACCTCGTAGGCGAGCCCTGTTTCTTCGAGCATGATGGAGGCCTTCTGGCCGTTCGGGGTGCTCCACGTGTAAAGATCTATCACTATGACTCCTTATGTATACGAGCAGTGCCTTCCGTTAAGTCTTTTTCGTTTCGCCGAATCCGCGCAAAGGCTAAAGGTTAACGAACGGCACTATCAGCTATCAGATAGTTCGCCATTGAGCGCAGCCACCCGCAGCTCACCCTCGCGGGTCTGGCCGCCAATTTCGAGGAATTTACGCATGTTGGCTTGCGCCCCCGGCGTCCGCAGCAGTCTCTGGAAAAGGTAGGCTTCCTCGATCAGTCCCTCCTGCAGTGGTTTTTCGGCAGCATTCACCGACTCTTTTGCCAGCCGCACCGCATCCGGCGGAAATCCCGCGATTCGTTGTGCCAACGCCGAGACAAACGGTCCGATGGCGTCCGGCTCAAAAATCCGATTGAGATAGCCCCACCGCTCGGCCGTCTCCGCATCCAGATCTTCAGCGCCAAGGACAATCTCCATCGCCCGCCCGCGACCCACCAATCGTGGGAGTCGTTGTGTGCCTGTGCCGCCCGGCAGAATTCCCAGCGGCACCTCCATCTGGTTCACAATTGTTTTGCCGCGCACGCCGAAACGCATATCAAAGCTCGCAGCCAGTTCGCTACCACCGCCACCTACGCGTCCCTCGATCTGCGCGATCGTGACTTTATCCATCGTCCGGAAGCGTTCGCACACCGCATGAAAGTCGCTGAGTTCCTGATTTTTCTCCGCCGGTGAATCGATCGGAAACTCGAGAATCGCTGCCACATCAAAATGCGCGAGAAAAAAGTCCGGATCCGCACTCTTCATCACGACAACGCTCAGCGTTGGATCATTTTTCAACTCGAGACTGAGCGCAACGAGTTCAGCATAAAGCGGCATCGTGATCAGATTGATCGGCGGGTTGTTCACCGTCACGCTCGCAAGCCGGTTGTCGACCTGCACACTCAGCAGTTCATAGTCATATGCCACCCTGCAATTCCTCCTCTGTTTGACACTGGCGCGCCGTGATGTCCCCTGATTCAACTATAGCCCGTCACCGCCGGGCGCACACCCCGGGTACGCTGGCGCCCATACCGTTTTACCCGGCAGTCGCGGCGATCAATCCCTCCGCGGAAGTCACTCTGCGCCGCTAGCCCGCCGAAAAACCTCCCTGCCGGGCTTTTTCCGGCATAATTCAATGCCCGCTAACACGGGGCACTATCTGGGAGGGTTGCGGTGGCGAAAACAATCAGTGAACTGAGGGCCGACATCGTTGGCAGGATTGACAACCTGGCGGACGAACTGCTGGCAGTGTCCCATTCCATTCACGCCAATCCTGAACTCGCATTCGCGGAGCACCACGCCAGCGCCCTGCTTTGCGACACACTGGCCGAGCACGATCTTGAACCCACGCGAGGCGCATACACCTTAGATACAGCTTTCGAGGCCAGCCTCCAGACTCAGGGTGACGGCCCTACCGTTGCGATTCTTGCAGAATATGACGCGTTGCCTGGAATCGGCCACGCCTGCGGCCACAATCTGATCGCCACCGCCGCACTCGGCGCCACATTGGCCCTGCAATCCGTGCAGGCCCATCTACCCGGGCACATCCGACTACTGGGCACACCGGCCGAAGAGAAAGGCGGCGGCAAGGAACTCATGGCCCGCGCAGGTGCATTTGATGGCGTCGATGCCGCCATGATGATTCATCCAGCGGGCGTGAACCTCACCACCATGCCCTGCATCTGTGTTGCCGAAGTCGAAGTCATTTATCACGGTCAATCCGCACACGCGTCGGCAATGCCGCACCGTGGCGTCAATGCGCTCGATGGACTTCTGATCGCCTACCAGGCCATCTCGAATTTGCGCCAGCACATCCGCGATCAGGAGCGCATTCACGGCATCATCACCGACGGCGGACAAGCGCCCAACATCGTCCCCGAGCGTGCTGCCGGTGATTTCTACGTTCGTGCCGTCGACGAGAAAGCGCTCGCCGCGTTGAAACCGCGTGTGCAGGCATGTTTTGAAGCCGGTGCAAAGAGCAGCGGTGCGGAGGTCGAAATCAACTGGGCAAACGTGGACTACCTGGATCTGAACACCAACTGGCCACTGGCCGACTGCTTTCAGCGTCACGGTGAATCACTGGGACGCGATTTTCTCGATCCCGCAAAGCTTGGCGGTGCTGGCAGCACCGACATGGGTAACGTCAGCCACCGGGTGCCATCCATTCACCCGATGCTGGCGGCCGCACCACGCAACGTCGTTATCCACAATCCCGAGTTTGAAAAGTGGGCCGGTTCCGAAACTGGCGACGCTGCAGCTCTCGACGGTGCAAAAGCGCTGGCCCTCACTACCGCAGATTTTCTTCTCAATCCGGATTTGCAGGCCGAATCCAGCAAAGCATTCAACGTTTCAAGCGGCTTGAGCTGATCGAGCGATGATGCCGGACAACGGCGTGCAGTCGCCTCGATGAATCGCTGGGTATTCGGTTATGGCTCGCTTATCTGGCGACCTGACATCGAGTTCATCGAATCCCGTCCAGCTCGCCTGCCTGGCTGGCAACGCCGTTTCTGGCAGGGTTCCCACGATCACCGTGGAGTACCTGACCAACCCGGCCGAGTCGTCACTCTGGTGCCGGAACCGACAGGCCATTGCGATGGTATGGCCTATCTCGTCGACCAGAGCGTTGTCGATGCGACCTTTCAGGCGCTCGACGTCAGGGAAAAAAACGGCTACGAGCGCCACGAAGTGACGCTGCACCTGCTCGATCCTGCGCACAGCGAAGACGGTCTGGTTTACATTGCACCCGTCGACAATCACGCATTCCTCGGCCCCGCACCTCTACCGGACATGGTGGCGCAAATTCTCCAATGCGAAGGACCCAGTGGCCGCAACATCGACTACCTCTTCGAGCTGGCAACAGCCCTGCGGCAGCTCGACGCCAATGACCCGCACGTGTTCGAACTCGAAGCCGCCGTTCGCGAGGCGCTCGCATGAATATCAGTTTCAGTAAGGAACATGATGTGTTTCGCGATGAAGTCCGGGCGTTTCTGGATCAAGCGCTGGATGATGAGCTGCGCGATGCGCAGAAATATTGCCCCGGAATGTTTCTCGACTACGAGCACAACATCCGCTGGCACCGGATTGTCTTTGCTAAAGGCTGGATCGCGCCGGCCTGGCCGAAGGAACACGGCGGCACCGGCTGGGATCTGACAGAGCGTTACATCTGGTCACGGGAATCAACCCTCGCCGGCGCACCGAGCCTCGCGCCGATGGGTCTGGGCATGTGCGGGCCTATGCTCATTGGCTTCGGCACTGCCGAGCAGAAGGCCTTTTATCTGCCCCGCATTCGTTCCGGCGAGGATTACTGGTGCCAGGGTTACTCGGAACCCGGCTCGGGGTCTGACCTTGCTTCCCTGCGACTGTCCGCCGTCGTCGACGGCGACCACTACCGGCTCAATGGCAGCAAAATCTGGACGACCCACGCCCATTTCGCCAACCGGATGTTCTGCCTCGTGCGGACCGGTGAGTTTAGCAAACCCCAGCAGGGCATCACGTTCATGCTGCTGGACATGGACACACCCGGCATCACCGTCGAACCGATCGTTTTCGCCAGCGGTACCCATGAGGTCAATCAGGTGTTCTTCGATGACGTGCGCGTACCCATTGCAAACCGGGTTGGCGAAGAACACCAGGGTTGGACGGTGGCGAAGTATCTTCTCGAGTTCGAACGTGGTGGTGGCGGCAGTGCCGGCCTTGTAACAGCGCTCAGCAGAGTGCGCAGGCTGGCCGAGCAATCGCCTACCCCTGCGGGGCCGCTATCCGAGGATGCCTCCTTCAAACGTCAACTCGACGCAACCGACGTGAAGCTACAGGCCATTCAATACACGGAATTTCGCATCATGGCAGCGTTGTCGAAGGGCCAGAACCCGGGACCCGAGTCTTCGATCATGAAAAATCTGGCCGCGGATATCGGCCAACGGATTACCGAACTTGCCATGGAGGCCACCGGTTACTACATCCAGCCGCACCAGCCCGATGCTCGAACGCCGGGCCAGAATGTGACGCCGGTAGGTCCCGAGCGCGGGACCGTCGCTTTTCCGCGTTACTTCAATTTGCGGGCGAGCTCCATTGCCGGTGGCACCAACGAAGTACAGAAGAACATTGTCGCCAAACTGGTACTGGGGCTTTAGGCTGAGGCGATAAACCACTTGAGGGGAATCTGATGGAACCACTTGTCCTGCGCGAAGATTCAGACGGCTTGTGTATCCTGACGTTGAACCGCCCTGATGCGCTCAATGCCCTGAGCCCGGCGCTCTTCGTCGAGTTGCGCGGCCACCTCGACGACATCGCAACGCATACAGACGACATCGGCTGCGTAATCCTCTGTGGTAAAGGTCGGTCGTTTTCCGCCGGCAACGACATCAAAGCCATTCAGGCCGGAGAGCGACCGCCAGAACCACACTTCCAGGCGACAACCCTGGAAAAAATCGAAGCATTGCCGCAACCGGTAATCGCTGCCGTACAGGGACACTGTTACACCGGCTCGCTGGAACTTGCTCTCGCCTGCGATCTACTGGTGGCCGCGACCAGCGCAAAGTTTGCCGACACACACGGTAAATGGGGCATGTCGCCAACCTGGGGAATGAGTCAGCGCCTGCCCAGGCGAGTCTCGCTGGTTGTCGCGCGTGAACTCATGTTCAGCGGCCGCGTGGTAGACGGCGCGGAAGCCGCAACAATCGGCCTGGCGAACTGCTGCGTTCCAGACGACGAGCTGATGGCAACCGCTACGACCATGGCCCGACAGTTCCTGGAAAACTCCTGGTTTACGCTGCGGATGGACAAACAGCTGATTAATACCGGTCTGAACCACACACTGCAGGAGGGGCTCGAGTACGAACGTGCGACCAGTCCGGGTGCCGGACCAGATATGGCCGAACGCCTCGGCGGATTCGCTTCCCGCTGACCCCTCAGCTGCGTGTTTGCAACTCGAATTACTTTCAGATAGTCGCTGCGACAAAGCCTGCCGCCACCTCGGCCATCTCGGCAAAGACGTCCTGCTGGGACTGGCGGGTTCTTTTCAATATCTTGTAGGAGTGATCGGCCGTATCCAGCCTGTGGAGGCGAGCCAGTGGCAACGACGCAACCAGGTCCTCGAGCAGCTCACCTTCTGCAAGCGCGTCCCGTGTGCCGCTCAAAAACAACATCGGCAAATCAATCTCCGGTAAATGGGCGGCCCGTTCGACACCGGGTTTCTTTGGGGGGTGCAGCGGAAACGAACAAAAAATCAGACCCCGCACTCCCAGCTCGCCAGAGCCGATCGCATGCGACGCCATTCGACCGCCGTAGCTGTGACCACCAAGAAACAGTGGCAGGTCCGGCGCGGCTTCTGCGGCAACAGCGACTGCGGTGATGATGGAAGCTACGGATCGCGCCTGAGGATCCACGCGCCGGCGGCCTTGCTGCATAAACGGAAAATTGAATCTTAGAGTGGCGATCTGCTGTGCGGCAAAGGCCTCGCTGATCGCGACCATATTCGCATGCTGAAAGTCGGCACCCGCACCGTGGGCGAGAACCAGCACGGCAACCGCATCATCCGGCCGCAGCAGTTCCGCACTAAGCGTCGTATCCGGTTCTTTGACTCGAAGCGCCGTGCGCCGCATGAGCTGCCGTCAGTCGAGATCGTCGAGGCTGCTGATGATCCTGCCGACGAGACCATATTCAACCGACTCTTCAGGGCTCATCCAGTAGTCCCGATTCGTATCGCGTTCCACCCGTTCGACCGGCTGACCGGTTCTCTCGGCGATAATGGCGTTGATCCGCGCACGGGTTTTTACAATCTCTCGAGCGTGAATCTCAACATCGGCCGCGGTGCCACCGAAGCCCCCTGCAGGTTGATGGATCAGAAACCGGGTGTTGGGCAGACAAAAGCGATGCTCTTTCTCCGGTGCCAGGTAGATATGGGTGGCGATACTGCCGACCCAGCCAGTACCGATCGCGCGTACCGTCGGCCGGATGTAGCGGATCATGTCGTAAATCGTATCACCGGATTCCACGTGACCACCGGGAGAACCGATGTACAAAGTGATGAGATCGTCTGATTCGAACGATAGCGCGAGCAATTTCTCAGTGGTGCGCCGAGCGACGTCCTGATCGAGTTCCCCGAACAGGGTCAGCGTCCGATTTTTAAGCAGGGTGTTTTCGAGGAACTGGACCTGCTTGGCAGCTTCCGCGACTTCCTCTAAACCATCGAGATGTGTCATTTGTCCTATACTCTTTGTCTGGTTATCAGGTCCTCAGGCCGAGTAATTCTACACTAAGTAAAAATCATACAGGGGGAGCGCAGATGCCACTAGCAGCGGAATATGAGGCGATGCTGGCAGAACTGGCGGAAACGCCAGGACCGGCTTTACACGAGATGTCACCCGACGAGAGTCGTGAGGTATACCGGATGATGCGTCCGCCCAACCCCGAGCTCACCGTCGGCAACGTCGAAGACCGGGTCATCGATGGCCCCGCAGGTCCCGTCCCGATTCGCATTTACACGCCCGTTGGCGACGGGCCGTTTGGCATTCTGGTGAATTTCCACGGTGGTGGCTGGGTTATTGGAGATCTCGATACAGCCGATGGGGTGTGCCGCGATTTCTGCGCCAGCGCGAACTGCATCGTCGTCTCCGTGGACTATCGGATGGCGCCAGAACACCCCTATCCGGCGGCGGTGGTCGACAGCTACGCGGCAACCTGCTGGGTCGCAGACAACGCAGAGTCGCTGGGTGGCAATGGCAAACTTGCTGTAGGCGGCGAAAGCGCCGGTGGCAACCTGGCGGCCGTGGTCGCCTTGAAAGCGCGCGACGAAGCGGGTCCCGCAATCAACTTCCAGCTCCTGGCCTATCC
>JAPUFN010000012.1 GCA_027293665.1 Gammaproteobacteria bacterium
CATCAGATCGCGGACTTTTGCTTTCGGCGAATCCAACAGGTGTATGCACGCACTGATGACTTCATTCATGTTGTGTGGCGGAATATCAGTCGCCATGCCTACCGCAATCCCCGTACTGCCGTTGAGAAGCACGAAGGGCAGGCGCGCGGGCAATAACGTCGGTTCGTCGATCGTGCCGTCAAAATTTGGTGTGAAGTCAACCGTGCCCTGCTTGGTTTCCGCCAGCAGTAGTTCCGCGTAACGCGATAGCTTCGCTTCCGTGTAGCGCATGGCTGCGAAAGATTTCGGATCATCCGGCGCGCCCCAGTTGCCTTGTCCTTCGATCAACGGATAACGAAACGAGAACGGTTGCGCCATCAACACCATGGCTTCATAACAGGCGCTATCGCCATGCGGGTGGAATTTGCCGAGCACGTCGCCGACCGTTCGAGCTGACTTTGTGAATTTCGCCGCGTTGTTGAGTCCAAGTTCGCTCATCGCATAGATGATCCGGCGTTGGACCGGTTTCAAGCCGTCGCCGACGTGGGGTAGCGCGCGGTCGTTGATGACGTACATTGCGTAGTCTAGGTAGGCGCGTTCGGTGTAGGCGCGGATTGGGATGGTTTCGATGTCGGGGGTTTCCGTGGGCATTCGGTTCACTTATGTTCGGTTGAAGAGAAGACTTGTGTTACGCGAGTTGGATTCGAATTTTCAAAAGGCCAATGTTTACGAAGCGGAGAGGGGCAGACCTGGGTTATCGCAGACGCTGCGAGCACGTCCCTGTGCGCTTGGTGCCCGCCATCCCTGGCGGGCAACACTGCGCTAACCCAGGTCTGCCCCTCTCCTTTCAAGGCTGATCCAGGATTCAAGGTCGTGGGGTGCGCCACAGAGTCAGCTGATTGAGGCCTGGTCACCTTTGGACTCCAGCCAGGCACGGCGGTCGGCGGCGCGTTTTTTTGCCAGCAGCATGTCGAGCATCTCGTCGGTTTTCTCCGACGAGTCGAGGGTGAGCTGGACGAGGCGGCGAGTGTCAGGATCCATTGTGGTTTCCCGGAGTTGCAGGGGGTTCATCTCACCCAGGCCCTTGAATCGCTGCACCATGACGTTGCCGCGCTTGTTTTCCGCGGCGATGCGATCGAGAACCCCCTGCTTTTCGGATTCATCGAGCGCGTAGAAGACTTCTTTACCGACGTCGATCCGGTAAAGCGGCGGCATTGCGACATAGACGTGGCCGGATTCCACGAGGATGCGGAAGTGCTTGAGGAACAGAGCACACAGTAATGTAGCGATGTGCAGTCCATCCGAATCTGCATCCGCCAGGATGCAGACTTTGTGGTAGCGCAACCCCGAAATATCGGTCGACGCCGGGTCGACGCCGATGGCAACGGCAATATCGTGGACCTCCTGCGAGGCCAGTACCTGGCTGGCGTCGACTTCCCAGGTATTCAGTATTTTTCCGCGCAGGGGCATTACTGCCTGAAATTCACGGTCGCGTGCTTGTTTTGCCGAACCACCGGCAGAATCCCCTTCCACCAGAAACAGTTCCGCACGCTCTGCATCCTGACCGGAGCAATCGGCCAGTTTGCCTGGCAGCGCCGGTCCAGCAGTGACTTTCTTACGTGCAACCTTCTTCGCGGCCTGCACGCGGCGCTGAGCATTAGTGATCGCCAATTCTGCCAGTCGATCACCATCCTGTGGATGTTCGTTGAGGTAGAGGCTGAACGCGTCCTTGGCAACACCGCTGACGAACACCGCAGAGTTGCGGGAAGACAATCTTTCCTTGGTCTGGCCGGAAAACTGTGGGTCCATCAACTTTGCGGACAGCACGTAAGCACATTGCAGCCACAGATCGTCACCCGTGAGCTTCACACCGCGTGGCAGCAGATCCCGAAACTCACAGAATTCCTTCAACGCATCCACCAGGCCGCTGCGTAATCCATTGACGTGGGTACCGCCCTGTAACGTCGGAATGAGGTTCACATAGGATTCGGTGATGAATTCGCCGCCATCGACCACCCACTTCACTGCCCATTCCACGGCTTCCTCGTTGCCTGCGGCGCTGTGCATGAAGGGCTCAGCAGGTACCGTTTCCGCACCGGCGAGTGCGTGCTCCATGTAGCTTCGCAAGCCATCTTCGTAGTACCAGGTTTCGTTTTCGTCTTTGCTGCCCTGGACCGTGAGTGACATTCGCAACCCCGGGCACAACACCGCTTTGGCCCGCAGCAGGTGTTTGAGTTTCGGCACCGATATTTTGGCGGAATCGAAGTAACTGGCTTCTGGCATGAACCATACGCGCGTGCCGGTATTGCGCTTGCCGACCTTATCGATCGCTTTCAACTTGGCCGTTGGCTTACCTTTACGGTAGTTCTGCTGGTAGAGCTTGGCGTCACGTTTTACTTCTACCTGCAGTTTTTCCGATAGCGCATTGACCACCGAGACACCGACGCCGTGCAATCCGCCGGAGAAGTTGTAATTTTCGTTATCGAATTTGGCACCGGAATGGAGCCTCGTCAGAATCAACTCGACGCCGGAAATTTTGTGTTTAGGGTGAATGTCGACCGGCATGCCGCGGCCATCATCAATGACCTCCACCGAACCGTCTTTCAGTACGGTGACTTCGATTTCCCGGGCGTAGCCCGCGAGCGCTTCATCCACGCTGTTGTCGACCACCTCCTGCACCAGATGGTTGGGCCGGGTGGTGTCGGTGTACATGCCGGGTCGCCGGTGAACGGGTTCGAGACCCGTCAAAACCTGTAAAGATTTCGCAGAGTATTTTGCTTCTGCCATGCCTGCTGTAATCACTCCCTAGTGGCGTTGAGGAATTTCAATATTCAATGGGTAGTCGGCGACACGACGGACTTCACTCGTCACGCCACCATCGCTAGCCAGATAGAGCCATCGGTAACCGGGCTTCGTGTCGTCAATCGCAAACTTCTGCGAACGTGGCGCAAACTGGAAACATGTGGAGGGCGTTCCCAGCAACGCAATCCGCCGGTCGGCGGACTCATAGTCACTTTCGATGATCTGATGCGCATGACCGAACACCATTGCAACGACACGGGTGTGTTCGGACAGCCATTCTAACAGCTCATCAGCATTTTGGATGCGGTCCTTGTCGAGCCATGGGCAGTCCACCTCAAGCGGCGGATGGTGAGTGGCGAGCAATATGTGTTTGTCGCCGGCTGCCGCACACGCCTTGCGCAACTCAACCATGTCCGGTTCACCCAGCTCGGCAGCAGGGGAGTCATCGGCATGACTGTCGAGACCGATCAGATCCCAGCCAGGCAGCGAAAGCACACAAGGATTACTTAGATAGCGACTCATCGGAGCCCACAGATCATGATTGCCGGGCAGAACAAGCCGCGGCCCTGCGTAGAATTCATCGACGATGGCGCTGAACCGGTCATAGGTTGCGAGTTCGCCGTTGTGGGCAATATCGCCGGTGGCAAGCAGGGCATCCGGCGTACGCTCGCTGAACGCCTGCGTCAGCACAGCCCGCAGACTGTCGGCCGTGTCCACTCCGAGGAGACGTTCGTGCGTCCCCGGGAGCAGGTGAACGTCGGTGATCTGTAACACGTTCAACACGTTGCGGGTCCTGCCAGTTCGGCGACGGACCGGTGGGTCCGCGGCTCAGTTTTCGAGTATCGGTACACCCGTGGCGACGCCGTGGCTCAGACACAACGCGAGGTACTCACCAAGAAATCGATTGATCTGCGCTTTTTCATCCGGTTGACGCATATCTGCATTCGGATAGTCATAGACCGCACGAAAATGGCGTTTGCCCTGATACTCCACCACCTCTGCATTGCGCGCATCGTGATACAGGCGCATCGTGATGCTCGGTTTGCGGCTCCAGGGTGCGACCGGTAACTGTGTGAGCTTTACCAGCGAGGTGTAAGGGCTACGTTCCAACACTTCGAGAACGATATCCAGATGCAAGCCATTGATGTCAATCGCGAACGAACTGGCGTCCTGCTGACGCAATGCGGGAAACAGCTTTTTCAAACGCAAGTAGTTTGCATCGCACTCTGCCATATGCGCGGGTAGATCGATGCTGTAGCGTTTAGTGTGCATTACTCTAATATACCGACCGGGCAATGGAGTGCCACCGCTAAATGCGCAAAATTAGAACCGACATCGACCGTTTATCCCGTTTGGCGCCTGCGCAAACCATTTCATCGCTTGCGACGACTTTCTTTGGAAGCCTTTGCTAAAATGCCCTTGTTCTTTGTCCTACAGAAGTCCAATAATCGTATGAGCAGATATTTATTCGACCATCGATTGATCCTCGAATTCTTCCTGATATGCAGTCTCACGCTCACCGGTAGTACCGCCTGGGCAACAAACCTCGAAGACGTCTACGTTGCTTCCAGAGGCCACGACCCGGTCCTTGGAGCTGCCAAAGCCGATTATGCTGCGACACAGCAGATTGTCCCCCAGGCCCGCTCACAGCTGCTGCCGAACGTCGCGTTCGGTGCGCAAACCAACTGGAACGACCGGGAGTTTGTGAATAGTGGTATCGAGCAGGAATTCAATGACAATTCCTGGCAAGCGCAGCTG
>JAPUFN010000120.1 GCA_027293665.1 Gammaproteobacteria bacterium
CAATCCACAGATCTGATTCGTTGTTGCCCCCTTTTACGTACTTCGACAGGTCCAGCACCACGAGATTCTCATGTTTGTTGCCTTGAGCATCGAGAACCACGATCACTTTGGGGCGTAGCCGGCGTGTCGTGTTCTGTTGAACGACGACGCCGATTTCACCTGAATTGAGTTCTACCACTGAACCCGTCGGAAAGAGTCCTATTGCCTGCATGAATTGCTCTACCAACTCGCCCTGGAATTTCTGGTCTTTGAGATTTGAAATCTCCTGCATCGCTTCGAAAGAAGAACGGGGTTTTGCGTGCGGACGTGTCGTGATCATCGCGTCGTAACTGTCGATCATGCCTGCAATCCGTCCGAACACAGGGATGTCCACGCCTTCGAGTCCACGGGGATACCCCGATCCGTCATGGCGTTCGTGGTGAGTGGCAACCATTTCGATGACGTCCTGATCCACCTGGTGCGATTTCTCCAGATAGGCCACGCCGTCATCAACATGCTTACGAACTAAGGTCATCTCTTCAGGGGTTAAGGCCCCCGTTGCCAGAATAATTTCATCGGGAACCGTTGCCATGCCGGTATCGATCAGCGCCCCTCCCAGGGCCAGGCTTGTCAGGCGTGTGCGATCAAAACCGAGGTGCCGGCCAAAAATGGCGGCCCAGACAGAGACGGTGAGACTGTGGTTGTAGAGATAGTCGCCTTTCAACCTCATGCGGACCAGGGACGCCATCGCCTCACTGTTGCGCAGCACGCTATCGATCAATGGGTTGATGGCCGTCTGCACGGCGTCGACGTCGATGTTGCCACCATTTTTGAGTTGCACGAAGACGTTTTCTATCGTTTCACTGGCACTGGTCAAATCGACCTGCGCAGTCTTATATTCCTGCTTCAGACTCGTCTGTTCACGATACCGGGGCTGGCGAGCTTTAGGTTTAGCTTCCGGATACTTTTCCTTCGTCTGCCTTCTGGGATCGACGTACACAATAGCGGCATGTTCTGCGACAGAATCGATCTCATCCTGATCACGCACAAAAAATCCCTGCATCAGGAAGGGGGTTCCCAGCCACGGGCGATCCAGCGCGGCCACGTACATGCCCGGCTTCAAATCGCCAACTGGAACCTCCAGCAGGTTGAGAGTATCTGGCGCATCAACACCCATTACAAAAGTGTAGACAACACGCGGCCTTCAGGCGTAGCACTGGTTCACATAATCCTGCCAATAACAGCCAGGATGCGCACGATCTGCAAGCTGTGACCGACCGATCACTTTATGTGGGGATTATCGGGTATCTCGCTGTGACGCGGCTCGCGGCGACCGACCAGGCACTGTGACACGCGATCGCGTTGTATAGCAATTACAAAATACGAACATCGATGAAATCGATTCGTCATTCGAGGTGGCGGGAATCAGCTGGTTCGTATCGAGCTGTGCTCGCCCGGCGCATCATCCCCGTCAGGATGTTTGGTCGGTTGGGCTTCGAACAATTCCCCCTGCCGCTGTGTATCGTCATAGTCCGCATATCTGCGCATATAATTTCGCAGCACCTGCGCTGCAGAATTCCCGTCTTTGCGGCAGGCATTCAAGAAAGCTTCTCGCAGCTCCTTCTCGACTCGAATACGCAGACCGACATCCTTTTTCATAATCGGAAAGTTTACGCGACGGATACACATTTTTGTATCCAATCATGGCCACCTGGAGCGATTACCAGGGATTCATGCCGGAGCTTCTCCCTCGAACACTTTGTCACCGCGCTGCAGCCTCTGCGCAATGTCTGCAGTCTGCTGACCCGCCCGCCGTGTTGGACAGTGCGCAGCAAGGTTGCGGGCAACGCCTACCAGAATGTTCTCACTCTCGGGTCCTTCGCCCCAGGCTGCGCACTGGTTCACGCCGGCTTCCAACACCTGCAGGCTGTGGAAGTCGAGGTCTTCGCGTACTGTTGCGAAAGTCAATGTATCGATGAGTGAGGGCAGGTCCAAGCCGAGCGCGACGTAACGTGAGACGATGTCCGCGACGCGTTCGATGTTGGCGCGCTGATCAAGCTCCCGCAGCAGGGCCGCTTGCAACTCGGCCCCATCGGCGGTGAGTTCATCGCGCGTATTGCGCTCGCTCGGCAGGCGGGCGGCGGGAACATTCAGGTAGCGGTCCATGTAGACGGACATCGCCCCGTGGAATATGCCCCGTACCACGTCCGGTGTCGGTGAGCGCGTGACCGCCTGGTACATGCCGTTGGTGTAGACAAACGTGTGCTGCGGATTGAACCAGTCAGTGACTTCGTTGGAGGTGGCGAAACGTGCCAGACGCAAAGCGGCGGCGTAGGACACCTGGCGGGCAACCAGATGTGCGGGTGCGCCCGCTTCCAGCGCCGCTTCCAGTACCTGCAGGCTTACCAGGGGATCATCACCGAGAATGGCGTCGGTAAACGTCTCATCGGCGCGCCAATCTGGATCGGTGTCTCCTGCCAAAACGCCAGGCAGACGTTCCTCCAGCGCACGCAACGGTTCAACCAACTCGATGGGGTGATGCCAGTTCGTGCTCTCTTCCTGGCCGCGGGCACGCGTCAAGCCGGGGATCAACAGTGCGACAAGATCCGGTGCTGCGTCGGCGCCCAGCAACTCGACCAGTTCGAAGACCTTGTTGCAATTTTCCAACTCATGTCCACCGTTGGCATACAGCCGTTCCGTTGCGCCCATGAACACCAGGTCGGCAATCTCATTGGGCGGCAGTAGTCCAAGTGCGGTCAGTGCAGTGCGCTCGGCGCCATCGCGGTGGCGCGTCTGCACCCACTGCCGTAACCAGGTCTTCAAGGTCGCAAGGTCATGGCCGTTTTCGGTAAGCGGATCACGCGGCCGGCGTGGCGTTGACATGCTTGTTTCTTCAGCAATCTGGCGGATGGCGTAATACAAACCCTGGTAGGCAGTGTCGCGGCTCAGGTTGGGGAACAACCTGGCAATGCATACCAGGCGAATCAGCCCTTCGCTCACTTGTGCCAGATTGCTGGTAGCGAAATCGACCACGGCTTGCAGAACACTCGACAACGATGCATCGCGTGCAAGCAGCGCGAGTATGCTCTTCGCCTGCACCAGACCAACGTTCTGTTCGATTCCACGCAGCAATCGGGCGCGATGGTGGGCCTCGTCAGGCACGTAGTCGGGCTCCAGGGAGACGAATACGTCGCCATTTTCTTCCCAGCATTCATAGCGCGCCACGTCGTCAGCCCAGAGATCGAAGGTGCAGCCGGAGCGCAGGTCGAATCGCGCCTGGTGCCAGTGGCAGGTGAGCATGCCGTCGCGCACCGTGCCTCGGTCGAGCGGAAAGCCCATGTGCGGGCAGTTGTTCTCGACTGCATAGACAGCGTCACCGTCGGCGAATACCGCAATGCGCCGGTGCTTGCCGCGCACCACCATGACGCCTTTTGCCTCGAGTTCAACCCTGGTGGCGACACGCGCCACTGTCTCTTCGGTTGGCTGTGCCATCGCTCACTCTTGAAATAAAACAATAATTTAGTTTCTTTATTCCTCGAACACCAATATCTTTTTGTCTATTTCACAGCGCCTGGTTGTAACAAATCGACATAACGGCCTGAGCTTGATTCGCAACCGGTCTCGATCCATCCGCTTGTTTGTGTGATCTGTTTACCATCTCGTTTCGACAAAGCTCAACCATCGCATGAAAGATGTGGACAGTGCGCCTGATTGATCTACGCTAGGAGTCCATCTATCGCCTGTTTCGTCATAGCGCAAAGTGGGAGACTCACATATGGCCGAAATCGCAGTCACATCGTCGCAGCTCGAGTTCACGTTCGACGAAATCATGACCGAAGATGCCTATGATGAGCCATTGATTGCTGGTGGTGTGCGTTGTCACGGCGGTTATACCAATGGCGAATACGTATCGCCGCGCGGCGCGGTGCGCCGCCCGGCTATCGGCAACTGGCAAACGCGCCTTGCGCAGGCCGGTGAGCCACTTATCGCCGTTCCCGAAAAGTACGTGCCACCGAACTATCCGAGCTACCCTCAGGCAAAGTTCCTGCTGCAGGAAGGCATCGTTGAGCCAGTCACCCGGTCGCTGACGATCATCTCGATCGTCGAAGGCTTCGGCGCGCGTATTCGCGAAGTTGAGGTGCCCGACTTTGCCAGCGAAATCGAAGAGTCCGTCGAAGGCACTGCCCTGGCGCATCTGACCAACGGGCTGTTCGAAGCACATGCACGCGACGAAGCCGGGCATCGCGACCAGGGCGGTCACAAACAGATGTGGGAAGCCGCTCGCGATGTGGGACTCGACAAACCGGAGATTCCAAACGATGTGCTGCTGCGTCTCATGAGCGGGCCTGGTCGGGGCGAAAGAAAGCGTTTGTTCCCGGCATTGAGCGAGACAATGGAAGGCATGATCACGATGATGGCGAATGTGCTGATCATCGAGACCTTCGCCGAGGGTACGTTTGATTGGGCACAGGAACTGCTTGGCGATCCCGAAATCAGTGCCGATGCCGAACGTGCCGCACACATCGTGAACTGCGTGGCCCGCGACGAGGTGCCGCACGTCGATTATCTGACCGTTGCTCTTTCTGAGTTACGTTCCCGCACACTGCGCTCCGCCGATGGCAAACAGGCATTCACCGGAGCGGAAGTGATCGACACTATCTTCCGACAACAGCTGCGCGGGATGGCAACCCAACGCCCGCGGCAAAATCGTGAACGCATGCGCGAAGAGATCCGTGGGTGCATCGATGATACGAAGCGGGCGAGCGCCATCGCGCGCACGTTCGAAGATCTGGATACCGGCTGGACTTTCCCGCACACGGATGACGAAGAGCTCGATATCCTGCTGCAACCCGCATGACGAACATGGGTAGACTCATAGCACGGCCCTATCGAGCAAGCCGAATAGGTTGGACGGCGTTGTGCGTCTGGTTGCGCTACAAGATACCAGCCTGGTGGGATTTATTGCTGCGCCGCGATCCCAAGGCACGCGACCTGTCTGCGGTGCATCAGAAAAATGCTGATCACATTTTCGACACGGCTGTTTCGTTGCGCGGCATGTTAGTGAAGATGTGTCAGATCATCGGCACGCGCTCAGACATATTTCCACGCGAGTTTGTCGCCACTCTGTCGAAGTGCCATGACCGACTGCCACCACGCGAATTCGATGTGATCAAACAAGTCATCGAGGAAGATTTCGGAGCAGATCTCGATTCCGTCTACAGTGAGTTCGAACCCACTCCAACCGCAGCTGCTTCGCTTGCGCAGGTCCACCGGGCACGGCTGCTGTCAGGCGAACGTGTTGCCGTCAAGGTGCAGTATCCAGACATCGAGCACATCATGCACACGGATTTCGCCACGTCCCGGCGCATTGCTGTGATTTACTCGCGCTTCGATGACAATCCAATGGACTTTCTGCCACTGCTGGACGAACTGCAGAAGCATTTACGCATGGAGCTCGACTTTCGGCGCGAGGTAGAAAGCGCCGATCGTATTCGCGAGTTCTTTGTCGACGACCCAAGTGTCCACGTGCCGAAAATAGTTCGGCAGCATTCGACGCGAAGGGTCATCACCATGGAGTTTGTCGACGGCGTAAAGGTAAATGATCCCGCCGCACTCGCGGCAGCCGGCATCGACACCAAAAACCTGATGACGCGACTGATGAGCATCTTCAATCGAATGATCCTGGCCTATGGGTTCTTCCACGCCGATCCCCACCCTGGAAACATCTTCGTCAATCCTTCTGAGAGCGGCAAGCCTGTTTTTACGTTGCTCGATTTCGGGCTCGCGAAGGAGCTGCCCGACGGATTTGGCATGGGATTATTTGAGCTCATGTTCTCCATGATGACCTTCAACGAATCCGCCATGCTGCGCGCATTCAAGGAACTCGGGTTCAAAACCCAGGACGATGACAACGACGAGACTCTGCTGCTCATTGCCAAACGCATGATGTCACGATCCGATACCGGGACTTTTCAGGGCGAGTTCACCGAAGAGATGACCGATGAGATGTTCGATGCAATCCGCGAGAATCCGGTGGTGAAGGTGCCAACCGACTTCGTTCTGGTCGCGCGCGCGTTTTCGCTGCTGTCGGGAATCGGCCACGCACTGGGACAACGCGCCAACGCGTTGGATGCGATGGGACCTGCTCCCGCCTGAGATAAGAAAATCAGGCCCACGGCTGAGCGACCCCAGGCAATCTCAGGCTACTGAGTCTCCACCCGTTCCAACATACCGTTCAACGTCTTGTGAAAGTGGACGATTGCCTTCTCAAACTTACCGTAAGTGAAGTATTCGTTGGCGCCGCTCGCAAGGCTCTCTTGAATCGCCCGAATTACCGCGGCGTCTTCCCTGCCACCTGTATCGGCAACGAAACTGGCGTCGCGCTGCGCCCGCTCACCTTCTGCCTGTTCGCCTTTGTTAGTGAGGCGGTAGTTGATGAATCGTGTTTGCGTTGGCGACAATGGTTCGGAAATTGTCAGCGTTGTGTGATTGGACAGCACCGCAATCGTGACATTGGGAAACAGCTGATAAACGTAGGTAACCATTCCGGCGATGTTGCGCGATTCGGGCTGCAGGTTACGAAGCTTCTCGATGCGGCGGAACGGATAGGTCACTCGACTGTTGTTACCGAATGTCTCGACAACATTCAGGTTGTCGAAACCGTATGGATAGAACGTCTCCTTGTGCGTTGGTTTGATGTGATACCCCTCGAGGTTGCCTTCCATACTCAGCTTCCAGTTCACGTCGGAAACGTTGTCCCCGGAGGCAAATATTCGCTGGTCTGGCGTAAACAGATCCGGCAGGTCATTGAGGCCCTCGAGCGCCCCGTCACTCACGGGTTCTTCCTGAGTTACAAACACCAGGCCGTGCCTTTCACTCGTAGCAACCGGCACGAGCGAGTGCTCGGATTTATCGATGTCGGGGAATCCCTGATCATGCGGAATATGCCGCAACCGGCCATCCAGGCGATAGGTCCAGCCGTGGTAGCCACAAATAAGCGCTTTCACACAACCGCTACCGCTGGCCACCTGATTGCCGCGATGGCGACACGCGTTGCGAAACCCACGCACCGTACCATCTTCGCCACGAACGACGACGAGCGGCGTGCCGGCGGCGGTGCGTGCGACGTAGGAACCAGCCTCAGGCAGCGCCGCTGACGGGCAGAACGGAACGGGCAATCGCCGCAGGAGCTCAATTTCGGCCAGGTGCCTCTCCTCCGAGCGGTAGTTGTCGGTCGGTTCGCGCCAGCTATCGTCTCCCACATCAGTAGTTTTGTTGTCGATGTGATCGAGCACTCGCTCGATAACGGCTGTATCGCTCAAGAGTGCACCCATAACGCGTCCCTCTGTGGTCGACTCGTGTTGCAAGTGCGTCACGTTGTAG
>JAPUFN010000121.1 GCA_027293665.1 Gammaproteobacteria bacterium
GCAATCGCCTTTAATCCATGGCAAGCCCAGCTTGGTGTTGAGGAAGTCGGAAAAAATCCGTTCGTCGACGTTGCAGACCCACTTAGAGCCATGTGGCGACGTAAACACGATGCAATCGTCCTGGAGGCTGAACGGTCCCTGGCGGTGATGTATGGGTCCAACGCATGTTGTTGACATGGGATCAAGAGACGGAACCAGGATGGGATAATTCCGAAAAAACTGAGTTATGCAAGAGATACCAACGCGACATGATTCTACCTTTCAAGCACTAACCACCCAAAGCGGTCACTCGACTAACCGCAGGAGTGCTTATGAATGCTCGCTACCAGACGACTGCAATACCCGGTTAGCGGACTCGTGCACTGCACAACGCTATTTCCGCTTTCGGCCATAAGCGGTCATCCTTCGAAACGAAGCGTGTTAGCTATTTAGGCTTTTTGATACGTCCAATGGTTCGCTCGTGCGCCTCCCAGGCTTCATTACCCGAGGGTTAGACTACCAGTGGAAGCTCAAGACAAAGGGAAGGGCAGATGCACTTCATCTTCGAGGTTGATGTAAAACCGCGGTGCAGAAAGTAAATCTAATGACTCGTTCGACGCCCGCCCGGCGGACGGCACAAGAAGATGGCGACTGCGCCGGAGAAGCAGAGCGCCGTAAGAACGGCGAAAGTCCCGGTGTAGTTGCCGCCTGGTCGGCAGCCGCACCCGCCCATGTCGGTCCGATCCAGCCGACCACGCCAATGATCGCTATCCGCAGTCCGGCGGCGAGCGGTATGGGAGTTGAAATTTGTGACGCACCGGCAATCATCGCCGCGGCGGTTTACGCGGGACATCGTTACGCTCCAGAATTGGGTCTCGGCATGGAGCAACAGGAGGTCGCCCGCCACGACAAGTTGTTCGATTCGGACTGGCCGTCGGTCGAGCCAGCTCTGAAATTATCCTTTACCAGACTGATCGAGATCGGATCGCAGTGACTCGACCACATCGAGAAAGAGCTCGCGGTTTTCCTCACTGAGCGATGAAAGCGTTTCGTGAGCACTCAGCATGCGCGCGCCTTGCCGTGCAACGTCTACCTCCGCACGCTGCAGCGGTTCCATTTCCTGAGGGAGGGGATCATTGACGAAGTTCGTGTGACTCAACACGCCGTCCATGCTGAGTTCCTCGAACAATGCCCGGATCTTCCTGGGTAGCCGCTGCAGATGGACCACGTCCGGTCGCGACATGACGATTTCATTCAGGGTGCCGAGAAACGTACTGTCCAGGTATTCACAGGCTCCCAGGTCAATGGTCAGGTTGCCACATCGCTCCAGCAGCTTATTCGCCGCGTCGAAAAACGCCTGACTGCGTATCCAGGTGGCTGTGCCTGCGATGCTCAAGAACGCGTGCTTGCTCTCCACACCTTCCAGCAGCCGCACCGGTGCGGTTGACGGTTGCACCTGCTGACGTTCTCCCGGCTGCGGTGTGTCGTCGAACCTGCTCACACCCTCACCTCGTTCTATCAGGATCATGGTAATGTCATCCCGGTCCCCACCGATGTCTTGCGTCGCTGCCTGGTAAAGTTTACCCAGCAGATCGCTCCGATCCGTCGTCGAGAGCAACGCATTCGCCAGATCGTCGTGTGTGGGAGACTTCGGGCCGCCTTCCAGCACGCCATCGGTAAACATCAGTAACCGGTCACCAATGTCGAGGTGAACACTGATCTCCTCGTAGCGCGCATCCGCGACCAGACCCAGCGCCGGGCCCGTACGTTCCAGCAACCGCGACTCCCCGGCCGGTGAAGTCCAGATGCAGGGCGGATGCCCAGCCGATGCGATTCGCACATCGCCAGTGCGCCGATTCAAAAGCACGTAGGCAGCAGTGATGAAAGTTCCGGGCGCCGACATGGTCTCGTGTAGTCTGCGGTTCAGGCTTTTCAGAACCCGATTGGGCATGAGCACATTGCCATCGTTGTCCAGGAACTTCAGGCGCAGCTTGAACAACACCGACAGCATGGCTGCGGCGACGCCATGCCCGGCGGAATCCGCTATCACCAACCCTACGTGATGGTTGTCCGGCAGAACGACATCGTAGAAGTCACCGCCAACGCTGCTCCCCGAACGATAGAGGGTCTCCACGCACCAGCCGTCGATATCCGGGGGTTGCTGTGGCAACAACGCATGCTGAATGATCTCCGCACGGTTCAGATCCGCCTGGATGATCTCGGCCTGCTCTTCCAGCATGCGACACAGCTTTACCAGCTGGCTCACTTTCTCGGCAAGCTGTGCGTTGCTGCGCTCGATCTGCTCGTACAGGCGCTTACGCTCACGCACCAGCTCGATCTGGTCCAGAGCGTTGCGCACGGCCACCCGCACACGTTGCACTTCCGGAGGTTTCGCCAGATAGTCGAATGCCCCCAGGTGCAGCGCGTCCACGGCGGCATCGAAGGTTTCCAATCCGGACAGGACGATCCACAGCGGTTCCGGACGGTGCTCCTGCGCCCACTTCATGAGCTCACGGCCATCCATGTTGGGCATGAGAACGTCGGTGACCACCACATCCACGTTCTTCTCGAGCAGCACCTGCTGTGCCGCAAGACCATCTTCCACCTCCAGCACCTCTTCCGGGTCGAGATCGGCAAGCCCCCGTGAGACCAGTTTGCGCACCATGGGGTCATCGTCTACCACGAGGAACGTCGGGCGTGCTGATCGAGTATCGTTGTTGTTCGTCATTGTCGGTCCCCCTCGGGCCTTCCTCGATGCAGAGCGGCAATCATCCGGCTTGTCTGCGTCCGCAGGTCCGCCAGACGAGCTTCTGCTTCTCGGGTGCTCGTAGACTGGCCCAGCGTCTCCATCTCCAGCGCACATGCGGCGAGGGTAGTTGCGCCGAAGATCTTTGCAGAACTCTTCAGCGTATGTGCTGCCCGGGTTAACGAAGGTCCGTCTCCCTGCTCAATGGCGATCCTGATTGCCTCGAGGTGCTTTGCACTTTCTGCAGGAAACAGCGCGATCAGTTCATCGAGCAGTGCGTCATCACCGCCGGTCAGGGTCCGGGCAACCTCCCAGTCGATGGAGCTGACGGCGTCGCTGTGGAGTTCGTTTTCCGTGGTCATTGGCAGCTCCCTTATCCTGAACCTCTACCTCAACCTCAATCGCTGGTGCTCGAGGCAAAACTCTCGATCAGCACACGCAAGGCTTCGGGCTCGAATGGCTTCGAGACATATTCATCCATGCCTGCTGCGAGAAAACGTTCGCGATCGCCCTTCATCGCGCTGGCGGTCATGGCGATGAT
>JAPUFN010000122.1 GCA_027293665.1 Gammaproteobacteria bacterium
CTGGCGCACGCTGATGACGGGAGACGCCGATAGTGCCGCGGTCTTCTCCACCAGGTTGAACAGCTGGCGGACGTTGCCCGGCCATTCGGCCACCATGAGCAGCTCGACGGCGCCGGGAGAAAAGCGCCTGATTGTGCCGGCATTGCTTGCCAGCTCTTCCAGCTTGTGGGCAACCAGCACTGGAATATCCTCGCGGCGCTCGGCCAGTGTCGGCATCTGCAGCTCGAGGACGTTCAATCGATAGTAGAGATCCTCTCGGAAGCTGCCATCGCGCATGGCCGAGTCCAAATCGTGATTGGTTGCAGAGATGACGCGCGCATCGATGGGCAGCGCGATGTTGCTGCCCAAGGGACGAACCTGGCGCTCCTGTAGAACGCGCAGTAGCTTCGCCTGCAGGTTCAGCGGCATGTCACCGATCTCATCGAGAAACAGGGTGCCGCCGCTGGCATGCTTGAACAATCCGGTGCGTTCGCGCAGGGCTCCGGTAAACGCGCCCTTGGCGTGTCCAAACAGCTCCGATTCCAGGAGCGTATCGGGAATCGCGGCGCAGTTGATCGCCACGAATTCCCCGGAACGTTCACTGGCGCTGTGGATAGCCCTTGCCAGGAGCTCCTTGCCGGTGCCGCTGGCGCCTGAGATGAGGACGCTGGATTCGGTTTTCGCCAGCCGTCGGGCCTGATTCAGTAGCTCTTCCATGCTGGCGCTGCGACTGATGATGCCTGCCCGCCAGCTGCGATCGGCCTTGCGTGTGCCGTTGAGTTGCAGAGCGCGCTGGACATGATCGAGAAGGCTTGTCTTGTCGACGGGCTTGGTAAGAAAAGCGATGGCACCTTCCTGGGTTGCGCTGACTGCGTCGGGAATCGTCCCGTGTGCGGTGAGAATCAGCACCGGTAGTCCTGTGCAACGGCGATTGAGCTCGTCCAGAAGCTGCATTCCGTCCATGCGATCCATACGCAGATCCGTGATCACCAAATCCGGCCGTTGGGTTTCCACTGCTTCGAGCGCAACCTCACCACTTTGCACGGCGCGCACGTCGTACCCGGCGGCGTTGAGGCGAATGCTCAGCAACCGCAGCAATCCTGGATCGTCATCGACCAGAAGAATGTCTCCGCTTGTAGCTGCCATTATGGAAATGTCTCCTTTCCAGTAGGTCCGATATTCCGTTCGATGTTCATAACTGCTTCGAGTTTCGCGTTGGCGTCGGCCAGCGCGGCGTCGATGCGACGCACGCGTGCTTGTGCCTCGGTGCGATCCCGTTGCGCAGTCTGGCTCGATTGGTGAGCCTTGGCGAGTTGCGACCGCAGGGACTGCAGCTCGTCATTCAAAGCCAGGCGGGTGTCGATCTCGGTCATCTGCAACTGTGCAAACTTGCGAACCAGGGGCGGTGTCGATGCCGGGTCGTGCACGGTTTCATCGAGCAATTCCCGTGAATCGACCAGCATATTCCTGGTTACTCCGGCCTCCGTCGACTTGCCGTCTGCCCGACTCATGACCAGCGCGACCCGCAGGCGCCGTTTCCGCGTGGGATCTTCCCGATAGGCAGTCAAAGTGTGCTCGAAAATCGTGTGCCAGCCTTGTTCGTCGGTGCTGTCGAGCACATCCAAGAAAATTACGTAGGTGGCAACTTCGCGTCGGCCCACATCGGACCCGACGTCGCCATTGACGTCGGTCCCGGATCGCTCGGGGGTTGGAGAGACGTCGACCGATCGTTTAAACATCGTGTCGCAACCGGTCGCCGTCAGCAGCACCAGAAGCAGCGACACACCGGCCCAAGGGTGTCCCATGGTTGACCAGCGACGACTAGGCAGCCTGCGGTTCATAGGTTACCGGCAATGTGATACGAAAATGCGCGCCTCCGGTCGGCCGAATGCGCACGCCAACTTTTCCTCCGTGGGCTTCCACACACTCGTGCACCACCGAAAGGCCAATGCCAGTACCGCGTACATGTCGACCCCGCGGTACTCGGCCCTGAAAAAACGGTTCGAAGATGCGTTCGCGTTCATCGCTCGGGATTCCGGGTCCTTCGTCCAGGATGTCGACCATGACCCGTTTCGCTTTGCTTGAGATGCGAATCCCGATTCTGCCGCCGACGGGGGAATATTTGACGGCGTTGGACACGAGGTTGTCGATGGCCATTCGTATTTTTTCTCGATCGGCGAGCAGAGTCACCTGTTTCAAACTTTTTCGTACCTTGAGCTTCTTGGTGACAACTTCCATCTGGTGATTATCGACCACCAAATCGACCACGTTCGCGAGTTCGAATTCGCCTACCGTCAGTTGTCCCTTGCTTTGTTGCCAGGCGCTGAAGCTGAGCAGGTTCTCGATGCGCTGCTCGAGCTCCAGCCCGCTCTCGCGGAGGATCTCGACGACCTCGGTTTGTGTATCGCTCAACTCGCCGACAGTGCCGTCGCATAGCAACTCGGTTCCTTCGCGAATACTGGCAAGCGGCGTTTTCAGCTCGTGGGACATTTGTCGCAGGAAGACGTTTTTCTCCTGCTCGAGTTCAACCAGCCGGCGCCGCAACCAATCGAGCTGTTCGCCCAGCGCAGTCAGCTCCGCCGGGCCGCTGACGGACACCGGGCTCGA
>JAPUFN010000123.1 GCA_027293665.1 Gammaproteobacteria bacterium
CAGCCGCGCTTCGTCATCAACGGCCAGAATTGCGTGCATTGCAAGACGTGCGACATCAAGGATCCGGCGCAGAACATCAACTGGGTGGTGCCAGAGGGTACTGGCGGGCCTAATTATCCGAATATGTGAGTATCCTCATTATTACGGGACAGGCAGCAGTAATCATTTGCCTACACACGTGATGGCGGAAAGAACTAGCCGAGTTTGAAGCGTTCGCCGCGGCTGCGGATCCAGTAGCCGCCGTCTTCTTCGGTGCACAGATCCACCAGGCGGTAGAAGAGCGGGCGGGTCAGCAGTGCGTTCAGGCCATCGCGCACATGTAGATAGGGCCGTGGCGAGTCCGGCACTTCCACCCACACAGCGTGCTCAGAATCGGCGATCACGTAATCGTCCACGTTCGTCGTAAACAGCAGTTCCTGCGCCTCGCCTGCTCCTTTGACTTCGCAATCTACGGCCAGAAACGGCACGTCCGCGACTTCGATGAGGAGTCGTTCGGCAGGTGTAACAAGACAATAGCCATCCGGGTCTTTGCGCAGAATGGTCGAGAAGAGTTTGACCAGAGCATCGCGGGTAAAAGGCGCACCCTCGTGGGTCCAAATGCCCGCAGCGTCGATTCGGATGTCTATGCTGCCGGTGCGTTCAGGGTGCCAGTTCTGCACTGGGGGAAGCTTGCGCTCGGCCTGAAGGGCGTTTAGACGGTCGAAGAGCTCATTGATGTCAGCCATGTCCGTTCGCGGTGAATTGCGTGTTCTGTCAATGGATTTCGGGAGTCAGTACGCGCTCACTCAGCCACCGATGAACTTCATCACGGTGACCTCGCCCTTGAAGGAGAGATCCTGTTTGTCCCCGAGCGCGCGCACGAGGCTGGATTGCAGCTGCGCTATCGCGTGGTGTTCGGGCATCTGCAGAATGGGCTTGATGTCATGATTAGCCGTGTTGGACAGGCAGCCGTAAAGAAAACCGTTTGATGACAGACGCAGGCGGGTGCAGGAGCTGCAGAAAGGTTCGCTTTCGTTAGCGATGATGCCGAAATTGCCAGCTCCGGGAATCTCGTAGCGCACGGCCGTCGAGTCATAGGGTGCGTCTGTGCGGGTGAACTCGTAGGCGCCACCAATTATCTCGAGAATTTCCTCCATCCCGAAGAAATCCACCTGATATTGATTGTTGTGACGCAGATGGCCCATGTTCATGAGTTCGATGAATCTCAGTTCAAAGCCCTGCTCCAGGCAGTAATTGAGCATCGGCATGATCTGATCGGCGTTGCGGGTGCGCATCGGCACCATGTTGATTTTGATCTTCAAGCCGGCTGCGCGCAGCATCTCAATACCTGCAAGCACGGTTGCCAGATCGCCTGAACGCGCGATGTTGCGGAAGTCGGCGGGGTCCAGAGTGTCCAGACTCACATTAATCCGCCGGACGTTGGAGTTCAGGAGCACATCGGCCTTGCGTTGGATCAGCTGGCCGTTGGTGGTGATGGATACGTCTGACAGGCCCAGGTCCATCACCCGCGGGAGAAATTCGTCGAATTTCGGCGAAAGCAGCGGTTCGCCACCGGTGATGCGCAGTTTTTCGATGCCTGCTGCATCGACCAACAGGCGCACGGCGTAGACCAGCTCATCAGCGCTCAACTCGTGGGTCGCCGCCTGCAGGCGCTTGCCGTCGGGCACACAATAGGTGCATGCGTAGTTGCATGCCGCGGTCAGGCTGACACGGAGATTGCGAAATCGACGCCCTAGTGCGTCCACGATCATGCTGATGAGCCCTCATTTTCTGCGGTTGTGCAGGGTCAGCGCGAGTATGCCATGAGGATGGCCAAAACCGGAACCAGTTCCGGGATTGCGGGCCGTTGTCTGGTTAACTGGATCTTCGTTGCCCGTCTCTCTCCCCCCCAAACGATTTGGGCAACGATCGAGGTGGCTACACCTCTTGATATTGAAACTCCTAACGGATGTTGCCCGGCGATCTCCCCCGAAAGCCGGGCTTTTTTTTGTCTGCTTAAGTCAGGTGTTACGCATGCGTTTCTGCGCAATGCCCTCGAGTACTACTGCCAGCGGCAATTCCGAAATCTGGCGTCGAGTATCGACAGATTTGACTTTCAACATGCTGCCTTCCCAGTCGTTGTCGTCGACCACCAGATAATTCGTCCCATTGTGCGAAAAAATCTGGCCTTCCAACTGCTTGTTGGCCATCGTTTATTTCCCCCTGACGAAGCCTGAATTGTCGCTCTGATTGCCCTGCCGGTGCAATCCGGAAAACAGTAGAAGATTGTAATCAGGCTGAGAGCGTTTTACGGATACTGGCGACAAATTCACGGGCCCAGAACACCCGGTTCGAGCCCTTGATCAGGAGGGTATCTCCCGGCAGCAGTTGCTCGGCCAACGTGTTGAGTAGCGCTGCATCCGGCCTGTCGTAAAACGCCGAATCCGGTAGCAGATCAGCCAGGGCCCGCATACCCTCGCCAACACAGATTACGCCGTCTAATTGCCTGCATAGTGGCGCGAGGGCGCTGTGGTAATCGGCGGCAGCCTCACCCAGCTCCAGCATCTCACCGATCAGCGCGAATTTGCGGCCGGCGGTAGTCTGCAGCGCCTTGAGTGCCGCGGTCATACTCGCAGGGTTGGCGTTATAGCTGTCATCGATCAGAGTGATCCCGTTGACGTCGATCCGGTTGCCGCGGCCCTCGGGCACGAGATCGGCCGCCAAGTGCAGCGCCGGATCGAGGTCAAGCTGCAAGGCTTGCAGGACCGCCAACACGGCCGCTAGCGACATGGCTCGGTGCTCGCCGCCTCCGGGGATGTAAGCGATCAGCTCATTGCTGCCTGTCCCGTAACTCGCCCGTTCGCCTGAGCAATCGAGCAAGCGTACGGCGGCATCGGTTGTGCGA
>JAPUFN010000124.1 GCA_027293665.1 Gammaproteobacteria bacterium
CAGAAGTCGCCGGCATGGCACTGCCCCCGTGCCACACCGTGTTTCAGTTTTACGTGGCTGAGGGCAAGTTGTCCTGCCAACTCTACCAGCGCAGCGCCGACATTTTCCTTGGCGTGCCTTTCAACATCGCGTCTTACGCGCTGCTCACGTTGATGATCGCCCAGGTGTGCAATCTCGAGCCGGGTGACTTCGTGCACACATTCGGCGATGCGCATCTCTATGCGAATCATCTGGACCAGGCAGACGAGCAGCTATCGCGAACACCAAAGCCCCTGCCGACACTGCGGCTGAATCCTGCGGTCAAAGATATCTTTGGCTTTACGCTCGCCGACTTCGAGCTCGATGGCTACGAGCCGGATCCAGCGATCAAAGCTCCGATCGCGGTCTGAACGAGCGCTGGTTGGAGAACAGGAACGAGTCAATGGACATCTCGCTGATCTGGGCCATGGCCAACAATCGCGTCATCGGTCGGGGCAACACGCTGCCCTGGCGATTACCGAAAGACATGAAATTTTTCATGACTGCAACGATGGGTAAGCCTGTGATCATGGGCCGAAAGACCTTCGAATCGATGCCGGTGCCACTGCCGGGTCGCACGAACATCGTCCTGACCAGCGATCCCGACTACGCCCGGGGTGTGCCAGCAGGCGTGAAAGTCGTGAGCAATTTTGCTGATGCGCTGCGCGCGGCAGAAGCCCAGGCCCGCGCGGATGGCCAGCACGAGATCCTCATCGCCGGCGGTGCTGCGGTTTATCGATTGGGACTTGCCGTTGCAACGCGACTGTATGTGACGAGAGTCGATGCGGAGCTCGAAGGCGACACCTTTTTCCCGGAAGTGGACTGGACGCAGTGGTGCGAGCAGCGCAGCGAGCAGATCCCGGCGGATGACAAGCACGAGCATCCTTTTTCGATCGCGGTATTCACGAAAATCCCGCAGGAGGTTTGAATGAATTATTCGTTGATCGCGCTGGGGATTTCGCTGATAACGATTTTGAGCAGTTGTGCGAGTTCACCGGAGCCGGTTGTGGCTGCTGGAACACAGCAAATCGGCAATCTCGTGATCCGCGGCGTCCCCGAGATTCCTGCTGCCGTGAGTACGCGCCTGGGGCAGTACCGGAATACGCGCTCCGCTTTCTTGAGTGGCTGGGTCAATGATGCAATCGTGGTGGCGACACGATTCGCCGACACGACCCAGCTGCATCGCGTCGCCCGCCCGCTGGGTGCGCGAGAGCAGGTCACTTTTTTCGCTGAACCGGTGAGTCGGGCGTATGTGCCACCGGCCAGCAACGATGCGGGGCTCATCTACGCCCGTGATGTCGGAGGCGGTGAGTTTTACCAGTTGTTCTGGCTGGACTGGAAGACCGGTAGCTCTAAGCTCCTCACGGATGGCAAGTCCCGCTATAGCGGCGTGAATTGGAGTAATGGGGGTGACCGCTTCGCTTATACCACCACCGAACGTAATGCGCGCAACTGGGACATCCATATCCAGGACATGGCTGGAAATCGCCAGATTGCGCTGGAAACCACTGTTGGCGCCTGGGCGGTCGAGGATTGGGCGCCCGACGACACAAGGCTCCTCGTCACACAGTATATTTCCATCAACGAATCCTACGCGTTTGAACTCAATCTGGCAGACGGCAAACTGACTGCGTTACTGGATACCGCGATCACGGCTGCCATCGGGGCGATGGCATACAGTGGTGATGGAAGCGGGGTTTATTTCACTTCGGATATCGGCGCCGAGTTCATGCGCCTGCACTACCTGGATCTCGCCAGCGACAGAATCGATGTGCTGACGGCTGATGTGCCGTGGGACGTGGAGTCATTTGAGCTTGCTGATGATGGCCGTTTGCTTGCGTTGAGCCTCAATGAAGACGGTGTTTCCAGATTGGTCGTCTGGCGCATGCCTGAACGCGTGCCGTTGGCATTACCCGAGTTGCCCGCCGGCATCATCGGCGCACTGAGGTTCTCGCCGGATTCACACAAGCTTGGTTTCTCACTCAATCAAGCAAGCTCACCCACGGACGTCTACAGCATCGATATCGCTGCTCGCAAATTGACCCGCTGGACCCGCAGCGAAGTCGGCGGCTTGGATACGGCGAATCTGGTCGAGCCGCAACTCATCCGCTATCCGACGTTCGATACGGTCAATGGCGCGGCCAGGGAAATTCCAGCGTACATTTATCGGCCCGCAGGTTCCGGCCCGCATCCGGTCGTCATCTCGATTCATGGTGGCCCGGAAGGGCAATACCGGCCACGCTTTTCCTCGACCTATCAATATCTCGTCAAGGAACTCGGCATCGCGGTGATCGCACCCAACGTCAGGGGTTCTTCGGGTTATGGCAAAAGCTATCTGAAGCTCGATAACGGCTTCCTGCGTGAGGATTCCGTCAAAGACATCGGCGCGCTCCTCGACTGGATTGCGGACGAACAAGACCTCGATCCACAGCGGGTGGTCGTGATGGGTGGATCCTACGGTGGTTACATGGTCCTGGCATCAATGGTGCATTACGCAGATCGGCTCGCAGCGGGCATCGAACGGGTCGGCATCAGCAACTTCGTGACGTTCCTGCGCAACACTCAGGACTACCGGCGGGACCTGCGGCGGGCAGAGTATGGCGATGAGCGTGATCCGAAGATGCGCGCGCATCTCGAGAATATCTCGCCACTCAATCACGTGGATAAAATCACAAAGCCGTTGATGATTTCACAGGGTTTCAACGATCCGCGAGTACCAGTGAGCGAAAGCGAACAGATACTCAACGCCATGCAGCAGGCAAACGTTCCTGTCTGGTATGTGCTGGCACTAAACGAAGGGCATGGCTTTCGCAAGAAGGTGAATAGTGACTACAACGCGGCGGCAACCGTCTTGTTTCTCGAGCGGTTTCTGCTGCAATGACCCAGCTCGACAGGTAGTCCATTGCAGAGTCGTTCGTCATGAAGATAGCAATTTGCGTTAACCCGATGTCAGGTCGTGATGTGCGTCGACTTGCTGCCCGGGCGACCAATATGACCCACGAAGCAAAGCGGGACATTGTCGCCCGGCTCGCCGCCGGTGCCGACGCGATGGGCGCAAGCGACATCTATGTGTGTAAAGAGCCGTTTCGCATTGCAAGCGCCGCGCTCGAGAACATGGGACTCAGCGCCGCGGTACATGTTCTCGATCTGCCCACAACAAACAGTGCTGCTGATACAGAAGCCGCCATCCATGGATTTCTGAGCGCAGGCTGCGAGGTGATCATCTCGGTCGGTGGCGATGGCACCAATCGTGCGATCGTGCGTGCGTTGCTCAATGCTGCCGACAACCGGGCTCTGGCGCAGCACGCGGCAAACGTGAACTTGTTGCCGCTGTCCACGGGTACTAACAACGTATTCCCGGTGCTCGTTGAGCCGACCATCGCCGGAATGGTGGCGGCGCTACAGGCTCGCGGTGACCTGGCGGAGTCATCGCTGCGCCTGCGGAGCAAAGTTCTGCATGTCACCGGTGAGCGGTTGAGCGGGAAAGCTCACGCAACGCCCGACGTCGGCTTGATCGATGCGGTTTTGTTGCGGCGGGATCATGTGGGCAATCTGCTGCCATACGATCCGACGCGGATCGACCGTCTACTGCTCACCCGGGCCGAACCCACGGCCATCGGCATGTCACCCATTGGCGGGTTGATCGAAGCGGTCAGCGCGGCGGACGACTACGGTATTCTGCTGGAACTGGGGGACTCGCCTTCGAGCATTCGTTTTGCAGCACCGCTTTCGCCCGGCCTCTTCCGTGAGGTGTCGGTAAAGAGCGTTACACGAATCCCGTTTGGCGTGGCGGTGCCCTTTCGTGGACCCGGAGTGCTCGCGCTCGATGGCGACCGCGATCACAAACTGGGTGAGGATCATGGGTTGAGCGTCGAAATTCGCCGCGATGGGCCATGGGTGATCGATATCGAAGCCGCCATGCGCTGGGCGGTAGCGCAAGGTATGATTGCGCCGTCGTCAATCCTGCCAGAACTGTTGCATGATCATTGAACCGAGAATCCGCGGATTCATCTGCACCACTGCGCATCCCGTTGGTTGCGCCGCCAATGTCAATGCGCAGATTGAATATGTCAGGAGCCAGGGTGCCATCGCAAGCTCCATTGGCAATGCCCTGGTGCTTGGTTGCTCATCTGGTTACGGTCTGGCTTCGAGAATCAACGCAGCTTTTGGCTGTGGGGCA
>JAPUFN010000125.1 GCA_027293665.1 Gammaproteobacteria bacterium
TCTGGACAGGGGCTGAAAGTGGTACCTGGGCGTGTCTGTTCCGCTGGTTGAAAGGCTATGTCGCCGCACCTCACAAGCATCTGAGCGCGTCACATACTTATATTCTCTCCGGCAAACTGCAGGTGCGTGATGGGACGCTGAATGCCGGCGACTACGTCTATGAACCCAACGGCATGCTGCACGGCGCCACCACCGCGCTGGAGGATACGGAGTATCTGTTCATCTGTGAGGGCACGGTTCTGTTTTTCGATGACGATGGCTTCACCTCCTATCTGGGTTGGGAAGAACTCGAACGAATGCGTGCGGGGAACGGCGCATAGAGTTATCGGATACTGTTGATCAACTCGCTCAATCCGGGCGCTGAGAGAATTTCGATCCAGTAGCCATCGGGGTCTTTGATGAAGGCGAGACCCCGCATTGCGCCTTCGTCCGGCCGCTTCACGAATTCGACACCGAGCGCATCAAAGCGCTCACAGGCTGCATAGACATCCGGCACCGAGATCCCGATGTGACCAAATCCGCGCGGATCATCGTTGCCATTGTGATGGCTGAACTCGGCATCATCTTCCGTGCCCCAGTTGTGGGTCAGCTCGAGCAAGGCCTTGCGGCCGAACACCCATGTCGTTCTGGCGCCAGGCTCATCGGGTATCTCGCCGTCTGCGGCATCGGGATAGCCGAAGAAATAGAGGGAAAACTTCATCGTGTCGAAGTCATAACGATCCAGCAGCGTCATACCAAGCACATCGGTGTAGAACCACACAGACTTCTCTGGATCTTTGATGCGTAACATGGTCTGGTTCATGATAAATCCATCGGTGGCCTGGCTCATCGGGAAGATCCTTCTTATCAGTGGACAGGAAGAGTTGCTGCTCAGTCATTTTAACCCGAGTTACTCGTGGTAGCAGTCCTGGTGATCCAGTCCCACCGCGCCCCGCTGCCTGCTGCCTGGTATCAGTCTTGTGTTGAATCGGTTCAGGCCTGGGCGTCGCACTGGGGATTTGACTACCGGTGGCTGGATGATTCGTTGTTTGATCCGTTGCCACGCGATATTCGCCAGAAGACCGCCGGCCAACCGGTGGTTGCAGCCGATCTTGCCAGGCTCTATGCGCTGGATTCCGCGTTGGCGCAAGGCTACGACTGTGCAGTATGGGTCGATGCGGACACGTTGGTGGTGGATGTGCCTGCGCTTGTGCTGCCTGCGGAAGATTGCGCCTTCGGCCGCGAAGTCTGGGTGCAGCAATCGGGTACGGCGTTACGCGTGTACCGCAAAATCCACAACGCATTCATGAGCTTTCAGCAGGACAACAAAATCCTCGAGTTCTATCGGTATGCAGCCGAACGCATGCTGCGTCGGCATGAAGGACCCATGGTGCAGCAGCTCATTGGACCGAAATTTCTCTCAGTCCTGCACAACATCATCGAATTCCCGGTACTCGAGTCTGCAGCCATGTTGAGCCCTGCCGTCATCACCAGCATTCTGGGGCAGAACTCGAAGGCGCTGGACTGCTTCAGGCGGACAAGCAACTGTGCGCCCGCCGCGGTGAATCTTTGTGGATCGATGGTGGCTTCCGGCGAGCTGGCTGACGCGGACATGCTGGCAGTGATCGAGATGCTCAGCGCTGATGCGCAGCTGCTCGAACCGACTTGATCAGAGGTTTTCAGGCGCAATGAGCCATCAACCGTCGTACCACGAGCCATCTGGTTGTGGTTGCAGCCACAGGTGGCTATACCAGTAATACACGCCGGGTGCGTTGGTGGCAGGTGCGGTGCAGGTGTATTTGCTGCGGCCGACGGGCAGTGCGCGTGTTGCCTTCACCTGCACGACGCGCGGCTCGTCAGCTCGCCAGTTCAGTTTTGCCCGCCCTTGATTGGACACGTAACACGCAAGCTGGCTCAGATCGAATGGACCGGTGGCGATCTGCAGCTCCAGCGTCGGTGCGGCGGCGTTCGGCTGCAGCACCGGTGAGGCAGGCTGCAGTACGCGAACGGGTAAATGCCGGGTACGTAGTTTTTCACTCAGGCTCGCCAGATCCGCAAACCCGTGGGCAAGCGGAATTCGTGGAATGGCCAGTTCCGCCACCCCCCAGCCCAGCGGCCCGGATTGCTGGCCGAACGCGCGGTATCCCAGGCTGCGCACCAGCGCTGTGAGTTCAGGCGTGAACTCGCCGTAGGGGTAGGCGAAGAGTGCGAGCGGTTGCTCCAGCTCCGCTGCCAGCCGCTGCCGGGCATGCACGATGTCGGCAGATACCCGTGCGCGCCATTGTTCGCTGGATTCGTTCGCCCGGTGCGCAGCCAGGTGAGCGTGGCTGCGGCTGTGGTTGCCGATGCTCCCACCGGCTTGCTCCATTTCTCTCAGCTGCGCCCAGGAAACGTACGCATTGCTTTTGCGATCAACAGCATCTGTGTTGACGAAGATCGTGAAAGGCCAGCGCCGTTCCCGCAGTCTGGGAAAAGCCTGCGTGTAGACGGACTTGTATGCATCATCAAACGTGATGGCGACAGACCGGGAGTCCAGTTCATCGCTGACTAGCCGGGTAACCACCTCGGATAAGCTAACCACTCGATACTCGTTGCGTGCCAGAAAGTCGAGATGTTCGTCGAACATTTCCGGCGTAATGCTCGTGGCTTCCGGCGTCGTGTTAGAGACATGATGATAAAGAAGAATCCAGGCAGCGCCTTCTGTCGTCTGTGCAGGCGGGGACGTCGTGACGATTGTCGTGACCAGGAAAACAAGCAATATCGATCGCATGCGACTTCCACTTTTCCAGTTTTATTTGGCTGGCGCAATTCTACGACAGCCATTTCTGCATTTTGACTCGGGCGATTCTTAATACTACGAATCGACTGTGGCGTATTCGGCAGAATAGGCATAAGGTCGGTTTGACTTCGCAATGCTCATTGCAAGACGAAGACTGAAAGCTACCGGTCCTTGCGTCCTCCGACGCGTCATGAAGTCCCATCGAAGGATCCTGTGATCCCCGGCTGCTGAAGCTACAGGGGCATCATCATGATAAAAAGTGTTTTTGCTTCCCTTGCTCTTACCCTGTTTTTAGCAGGGTCGGGATGGGCGCATCACAACATGACGGCAATTTTTGACTTTGACCAGCGATTCACAAGGACCGGCACGCTCACCAAGACCGACTGGAGGAATCCTCACATCGGATTGAAGGTGGAGGCAAAGGGCGACCAGGCCCGGGTTGTGACCTGGTCGTTCGAGGGACCGTCGCCGAAGTTTTTTCGAGTCCGCGGTATTAGCAAGAGCCATTTCGAGAACGCCATCGGCGAGTCCGTCACTGTGGAAGCCAGCCGTGCCAGAGACGGCTCTCTTTCCGGGCTCATACGGATGTTAACTTTGCCGGACGGGACAGTTGTGTCGTTGTGTCCGCAAAACTGTTGAGCCGAGGTTTAGCGAAGGAGGTTACTACGTGAAACCAGAACTGGTTGCTATCATAATCGCGACGGCTACCCTACTGCTGGCTCCGGTGCCCGGGCTGAGCAGCCCGCGGCCCGCAGATATAAGTTACGACCAGTTCGTCGACACAGCCCAAGCGGCGAGGGCGGAACGGATCGCCCAGTGGTTTGAAACCAATGCTCGAGTAATCACCGTGTTCGACCGCGAAGGCAAGGTGGCGTACACCTTAGGCGAACGGGCAATGTACGTCAGGCCAATATTCTCGCCGGACGAGTCGCGCGTTGCCGTGATCAGGATTAACCGGCAGGCCGAATCCGCGGACCTCTGGGTGTTCGATGTAGCCACGGGTGCTGGTACCCGGATCACCTGGAGTAAGAACAGGGAGCGGGTGCGATCGCCGGTCTGGTCGCCAGACGGCAGCCAGATTGCATATGTTGCATTGCGCGGCAGTTACTTCGGGATTTATCGACAGGCTGCAGACGGCGAAGGCGAAGAGGACCGCCTCTACCAGCACCCTGGCGGGGCGATAAACCTAAGCGACTGGTCCATGGATGGACGTTTCTTGAGTTTCAACTGGTGGGATCTCTCTGGGGGAGTGTTGTACCTGCTCCCGCTGGATGGCGATGGCCAGCCAATCGAGGTTGCTCGTTCCAAGTCCACCATCGCGGAGGCGCGCCTGTCCCATGACAGCCGTTTTCTCGCCTACCGGTCCGATGAGACGGGGCGCGACGAGATCTTCGTCCGCTCCCTGGCGCTTGCGGGTGATACGAATTTCGCGGTCCAACAGTGGCAGGTTTCTACCGAAGGGGGTCTGGGGATGGTCTCCTGGCGGCGGGACGGCCAGGAACTGTACTACCTGGGCGCCGACAAGGGTGTGATGGCAGTGCCAATCAACACGGCGCGAGGGTTCGAATTTGGCAAGCCAAAGCGACTGTTCAACGCACCCGATGAGATCCCCGGCACGGGATTTGCGGGCATATTGGGTAGTGTCAGCCGAGACGGCCGGCGAGTCGTGTTTGCCGTGCCTCCCGTGCCGACGCTTCAGCAGATTACGGTGTTGGACCGCCAGGGAAAAGTTCTGAGCACGGTAGGAGAGCCGGGTCGTTACCGCGACCCGGCTCTCTCGCCGGACGGAACAAGAGTGGCGGTAGTGAGAAACGATCCAATGACGAATAATTTGGGCATCTGGACATTGGACATTGACTCGGGCCAAAGCACGCCACTTACCAGTGACTCCTTAGAGGAGTTTTTTGCACCCATCTGGTCTCCGGACGGCAGTTACGTCGCCTATGTGGACTCCGTTTCGGCGCGTCGGACGTCCACCAGTATCTATCGAAAAGCGTGGGACGGCACTGGCAATGAAGAGCGGCTGTATCAATACACGCCGGGTGCCTGGATGGTGCTTACGGACTGGTCGGCGGACGGCAAGCTGCTGTCATTCCACGACGGCTGCGCGGGTGTCTTGCACGTGGTGCCACTAGGTGATGTTCGCAACGCTCTAGAGCGGCCGGCCATTGAGTGGCTGCGTGACGAATACGACGTGGCGCAGGCTCGGTTCTCTCCGGATTCCCGCTTCATTGCCTACCTCTCTGACGAGACCGCGGTCGATGTATTCGAAGTCTATGTGCGTCCGTTTGAGGCGGGTACGCTCGGGACCGGCGCTGGAGGCGCGGAGCCGGTGCAGGTTTCCACCGCAGGCGCCCGGGGCATGATTTTCTGGCGCCAGGACGGCAGGGAACTGTTCTACCTGACTCCCGATTGGGAAGTGATGGCGGTGACTGTGACCACGATTCCTACGTTTCAGGCGGGGACGCCGAAACTTCTGTTCACGTTACCGGGCCGCCTGGTCGGAGATCCTCAACAATGGCAAAACGTCAGCCGCGACGGGCAGCGTTTCGTGTTCGCTATAGATGTCCCCGAGAGTGCGCCCGGGAGATGATACAACTCATTTCAGCATCGCATAGTGGGGCGAGAGATCGCGCCTGATCGATTCCAGCAGCGTTTGCGTCGCGCGTATTCCATCAAATTCGGTAAGTTCACTACCCTCGTATTCGATGCCGACATAGCCACGATAACCTGCATCGAGCACGATTTTCAGCATACGCAGATAGTCGGTGTGGCGCTCGTTGCCCTGGGCATCGAAATCGTGGGATTTTGCGCTGACGGCTCTGGCAATTGGCATCATCTGTTCGACCCCCAGGTAGCGGTCGTACATTGTCTCGCCGTCGATTCGGAAATTACCGAAATCCGGCAACGTTCCAACATAGGGATGACCGGTTTCCTGCATCACTGCCATGAGCCAGCCTGCGTCGCTGGATATTCCACCGTGATTTTCTACCAGAACGTAAATGTTCCTCGCGGCGGCATAATCGGCGAGCCTGGACAGGCCTTCTGCTACGAGTGACTGCTGGTCCGCTATCGGGCCTTCACTGTAGGCGTTGACCCGTACCGCATGACAGCCAAGATAAGCAGCGGCATCAACCCAGGGTTTGTGGCGCTCGATTACAGCCTGGCGTTCAACGGCATCCGGATGG